>WLLG01000129.1 GCA_009700815.1 Actinomycetota bacterium | reverse complement strand
GCAAACTTTCTTGGATTACCGCTCATGGGAACCAACGGGGTCGTTGGTGTCTTGTCTCTGGCCTGCCTTCCGGCTGGAACCGACCAGGATGCCGCGCAACTCCTTGAGCCGCTCTGCCTCGCTTTAGGAGCGTTTCTAGATCGAAAACAGGAACACCTCCTGGTCGATCAGCTACGCGCCGAGTGTTCCCAAGCGCAGTCCGAGTTTGCGGTGCTTGCTCAGACTGTTGAAGAGATTGTGGTGATTACCGATAATCAGGGCGTGGTTCGGTTCGTGAATCGATTCGCCCAACGTACTCTCGGAGTCACCTCTGCAGATTTGGGACCTAAATCCGCGTTGAACCGTTTGCTCGGTTTAGATTTTCAGGACTTCGGCTCTCTCCAAGCTCAGCCTCATGGTTCGCTGGCTGATCAGGCGGAGCGGGAGTGGCAGATAGCCGTGCCACGTCGGGATGGCGAACTTTCCCTCAGGATGAAGAGCAGGGTTCTCAGAGATAAATTTGGGAACCAGAATGGCGCACTTCACGTGGGAACCCCTGCATCTGACGAGAATGCAACTGCTCGCAGCCGCAGGCACGTCGAGCGCGTGCAGTATCAGCTTGACGAAGTGACGCTACGAGAGGGCGAACTCCGACTGTTGACCGAGATGTTCTCGTACGTCATGGTTGCAGACAACGTGAGGGCTGCGCTGACGGTTGTCGCTGCCTATGCCCCTCGGTTGCTCAGTGACGGGAACGTTGTGCTTCACCGAATAAGAAGTGACAGTGCTCGCAGCACTATCGAGGCAAAGGCCGAAGATTTTGGGGATTCGGTGGCTGCAACTGACTGCTGGGCGGTGCGAACAGGACACATCCACCTGAATCTTCCGGAGCGGGCTACTCGATGCAGCCATGCCGGCACTTCTGCTCCCTCAATCTGCGCGCCGCTCATAGATGGCGAAAAGGTCCTAGCGGTGCTCACCATTGATGTAAGTGCCGAAGAGGCTCAGCAACTTGCCAAAAGAGTGTCTTTCGTGGAGGGGATGATTTTTCAGATGACCTTGGCTCTCAACAATTTGAGGCTGCGGCTCTCACTCAGCGATCAAGCTCTCACCGATCCGCTCACAGCGGTAGGGAACCGTCGTCGAGCAGCCGAGGCCTTGGATGCCGCTTATGAGGCATGCCTCGAAGACAAGCAGTCTTTTGCCCTTCTTATGGCAGACATTGATTTGTTCAAACAAGTCAATGACACCTACGGACACGATGTGGGTGATCGAGTCTTGAAACAAGTTGCGAGCACCCTGACCGCAAGCGTTCGCGAGTCAGATGCTGTTGCGCGGGTGGGTGGCGAGGAGTTTCTCATTGTGTTGCGCAACATTTCCGCTGCGGATGCCGAGCGTGTTGCCGAACAGATCCGCTCCAGGGTTGAATCGTGTGAAGGCGAGAATCTTCCCAAGTGCACAATCTCTATCGGTTTGCTGCATGTGGCGGACTGCTTCACCGACCTTGAGGCACTCACTCCGCTCGTCGACTCAGCGCTCTACAGGGCTAAGTCAACTGGCCGAAATCGCGTTTCTGTGGTTCAAACCAGCCCAATCGACAGCAAACTCAAGAATCCCGCAGCCGAGAGCTTCGACAGTGCTGGGCCCTCGGAACTCAAAGGAAAGTCGCTGGCACCGTGAGTTCCCCCGTGTGGCCGAGTCCAATTGTCTTGCCCCCTGAGGCGGCCCTTTCTGGTAACTCAGGATCGGAGTCGCTTGCCCTCTTGTCGGCGAAAATTTTGGCGAATCTCCAAGTTGGGGTTGTGGTTCAGCGGCCTGAAGGAGAGATCATCTCGGCCAATGAGGCTGCGTGCAAGATTCTGAGCCTGACTATGGAACAACTTTGTGGCCGAACCTCTTTTGACCCAAGTTGGCGTGCGGTAGACCAGGAGGGCGAGTTCCTGCCCGGCGAGCACCACCCGGCTATGGCGACTATCAAGTCTGCTCAAGCAAGTCATAAAATTATGGGGATCTACTCGGGATCTGAGTCGGTCAGGTGGATTGATGCGCATGCGACTCCGATTTTGGATTCGGACATGAACCTGGTTGGTGTCTCTACCTCCTTCGTCAACATCACAGAGCAGCGCCTCGCGATTGATCGTGAGATAGAAACTAAAAGATATTTTAAGCGCCTGTGGTCAGAGGCTTCCGACGTTTTCCTGACCATCACCGAGAAAGGTGAAATTCTTACTGCGTCAGCCTCCTCGGAGGCTCTGTTCGGCCTTCCGATGGATAGCCTCCTTGGAAGGGCCCTTGAAAGCCTTCTCCCAGCGTCTAGTGCAGATACTGTGCGAACACTCATCAATAATGTCGCTGTCGTTGCTAGTAGTTCGGGACGAGTACTCGTCCAGATGGAGACGCCCGCAGCTGGATTTCGGGCATACGACTTATCGCTAAAAAATCTTATGAACGATCCGGCTACGCAATGTCTAATCTGTACCCTTCGCGATGTTGATGAACTCTTCAACCTTCAAAAAGACCTTGCCGAGATGAACGCTGAACTTTCTCGAACCATCACAGAGTTAGAACGATCGGCAAGGATTGACCTCTACCTCGCCGAGGCTCTTGAAATGTTGATTCGCTGCCAGAGCCTTACTGAGGTTGGCGAGGTGATTTGGGACTGCCTGTATCGAGTGTTCGTCGATTCAAACCTAGCCCTGTACCTCGTCGAATCTGACGGGACCGAGCTACGCCTCTTCCGCCAGGCAGGAAGCGAATTCAAGCACGTTTCCGTTCTCACAGAGACGTGTTGGGGGATTAGAACCCGGCATGTCCACCTGAACGCTCACAACGGTGTCCCATGCGAACACTTTGTTCCCGAAAACTGTAGCGTCTGCGTTCCGTTCTTTTTCGAGTCTCGCTTGGTCGCCTGGGCTCAGATCGAACGAGATGGTGAAGATTGCGAAGCGTTAGAAAAAGCTGCCGACAAAATTTTCCGGCGGCTTCTTCATTCGATTCCACCAGAAACCCTTGGGCAGGTTCTTTCTGCCTGAGGATTCCATTCAGAAGGTTTCGATCGGAAGGTTTTGATCGGTACGTTTCGATACCACTGCAGATTCAGAGTATTCAGAGGTTCTCACGGCAGCAGGTGAACCCGGCTGCCACTGTCACAAACCCAACCTGCTCGAGCGGACCTGCCGGCGTACCCGATAGTACGTTTCTGAACCTAGAGCGAGTAAAGCGGTGGGCGACAGGTGAGTCTGACTGCAAGGTATTCAAACCCGATACTCGGGTCGGCCTTAGCCTGTGCAAACTCGTTGCGAACTTCGGCGAGTCGGCCTTCTACCGATAAAGCTGATTCCGCCCCAGGCGCAGCAGCTTGCTGTTCGGCGAGCAGGGATTCAGCACCAGACATCAAGAGTTCCTCAAGGTAGGCAAGCAACTCGCTACGTCGTTCAGGGTTGAGTTCGGTCGAGACGATGCCAAGCTCCTGAGTCAAGACCTCTCGGCATCCCAAGTCCTGAGCCAGTGCATTTAGTTTGCGTCCCACGAACGGGTCGCCGCCGCCTTCGCTCTGCTGAACGCAGAACAAATCCCACCAGCCCTGAATTGCAGGTAGTTCAGGCATAAAACGGAAGGTCGCATTGTCCACCTCGGTGCACAACAGCAGTCCATCGGGCCGCAGAACTCGCAGTGCCTCTTGCAGCACCGCCAAAGGGTCCTTGACGTGTTCGAGCATCCAGATCGTCATCGCCGTGTCGAAACTCTGATCACGAAACGGCAGCGCAGTTGCATCAGCCTGTAAGAGCCTTGTTGCGCTCGCCGCAGAGCCGGGAACAAAACCCTGCGCTGCAGTCAAGTTGGTCAAGCTCAAGTCAATACCCGTGAGTTGAACTTCAGGGCAACGAGTTCCAACTTGATCAAGCTGTGCACCCACCCCGCAGCCAATTTCAAGTAGCGACCCACTCGGGGGTAGGGGGAGTCCGGCGAAAACAACGGGAGCCAAGATTCCTGCCTGCTCCCAGAGCCGCCGTTCCTCTTGAGCGCCGAATCCGTGAATGTACCCCGGCTGTGTCATGGCTTGGGAGGATACACACCTAGCGAAAGGTGGCCGGTAGTGTCAGCGATTGTCAGCAGGGCGTGTGTCCGCAACGCTGCAGTGTCAGGGTGCAGTGTCAGGGTGCAGTGTCAGGGTGCAGAGTCAGAGGTGAATCGTGGATGTAGCAATTATCGGAGCAGGCGGAGTGTGTGGCCGCCAGGTTGCCATGCAACTCATTGAAGCACGGGTACTTCCCGCATCTGCCCGCCTCCAACTCGTTGGGCACCGAGGAGGAGAGAGCGAGCATGAACTGTGGGGTCTGCGTGCAGACCTGCAAGATGCATTTGCTGATTGGGCTCCCCGAATCGAGCTCGCGTTTTCACCAGCAGAGGTCGACGCCGAGATTGTTGTGATGATGGCCGGTGCCACTGTTTCGCTGAACCCGGGGTCTCCTGTGGACCGGGTTGCTTTGGGGCGTGTGAACGCCGAGATGTTTGCAGAGTACGCCGCGGCGTTGGCCAAACTGCCAGAGCCCCCGATGGTGATTGTGCAATCGAATCCTGTTGAGCTGGGTGTACATATCTTTGCGCAGTATCTTCCGGCGGAGCGCGTACTCGGCGCTGCTGGATGGTCAGATACGCTCCGGTTTCGGCATGAACTAGCAGTTGAGTTTGGTGTGCCGAGAACGCGTATTAGCGCAATGGTCCTAGGCCAACATGGGGACCACCTGGTGCCCATTTGGAGTTCCATTCAGGTTCAAGGAATCGCTGCTGAAGATGTCCAGGTAGGTATAGAAAAAATCCGAAAGAATCGGCACCTTCGCGACCTTCCACAAGAGGTGCCCGCCGAGCGCGCTGCGATGATAGATCTGATTTCTCAGGGTCGATTTCATGATGCCTATGAGCGAGTCAAGGCGCTGCCGGTTGACCTTCGGGTAGCAGTAAAGCCCTTCTTTACTGCGTTTACTTCCGGTAGGACTACCGAGATCGTGACAGCCCATGCGGCCGTCGACGTCATTGCCTCCATAGTCAATGGCACTTCGATGAGTATTCCCGCCCAAGTTGCATCGGGTGGTGTTTGGAACGACCTTGTTGCGCCTGTAGCTGTTCCAGTCTTGCTGGGTGTGCAGGGCTGGCAGCAGGTGGTTCAACTCGGCCTAGCAGAGGACGAACTTGCAGCACTGGGCGTCGCGGATGCCGCAGTGACAGCCTCGATTAGGGCAGTTCTTGGTTGACTGAATCGGCCCCGAAGCCTTCGCAAACTGTCACACCCCCTGAGTACTCTAAGGGTGACAAGAAGGGGAGAAGATGACCGAAACATCCAGTCCACAACCGGCCAAACCGCCTACAGCCAAGGCTAAGGGGGAAAGCGGAGTTCAATACAGCGAGCGCTACGACGCAGCTCTGCTCTTTGCCGCCGATCAGCACCGCTATCAAGAACGAAAGGGCGGGAAGGGGATTCCCTACGTCTATCACCTGCTAGCGGTCTCGGCGCTGGTGTGGGAAGACGGTGGAGACGAGGATCAGGCCATTGCTGCGCTGCTCCATGATGTCTTAGAAGACACGCCGACTCAGCCCGATGAGTTGCGGGAGCGTTTCGGTCTACGGGCGACCAGCTTCGTTGAGCTCTGCACTGATGCCAACCCGGCCGAGGGTGAAGTAAAGCAGCCGTGGCGGCCCCGAAAAGAGGCCCACTTCGAGCACCTTATTCACACCGCAGACTCCGCAGGTCTGCGAGTGACCTGTGCAGACAAGGTGCACAACATTGAGGCTCAGATTGCTGACGCACGCGCTGCAGGCACCACCACTCTTGAGCAGGCAAAGTTCTGGGACCACTTTAAGGGCGGCTTTGCCGGAACACTTTGGTATTACCGAAATGTCTGCGAGGCAATCGGTGACAGTCTCGGAGATTCTCAACTCTTTGCCAGGCTCAAGGTTCGGGTTGGCGAGCTTGCGCAGCTCTGGAAGCCAGAAGGCGAACACCAGATTGCACTGCAGCAGCAGTTTCTAGCTGTTCTGACCGAGCTCAACCCTGTTCGGGTGAGTCAAGAGCAACTCGACAAGGGTTATTACCAGTTGGACGCCGATGAACTACTGCGCCGGTTGATCTGTGCAGGTCTGATCCCGGCAGGTGTTATCGACGCAGCGCAAGGTGCAGAGCCTGCCAAATCGCAGGCAGAAACCGTTGATGCAGCTGAAGCGGTGCTCGAGAAATTCACCACAAAGGTCTACGGCGGATGGACTTCAGATGCCGGCATCTCAGCCAAACAGACGATCTGTGATTTGGTGCTTTCTCAGTCCTAGCGAGCCTCGCTGGTGCATACTCTGCACATGATCGCTGTGGAGTCGCTCGGCTTGCTCGTGCCAGGGCCTGCCGCAGCGGGGGTGGACTGCCTGAGTGCCAATAACAACCTAGATC
>WLLG01000128.1 GCA_009700815.1 Actinomycetota bacterium | reverse complement strand
GATTCCCGCAGGGCTATCTCGTAAGACGATCACCGTGGCAGCAGGAATAGCTGATGGGTCCCAGAGTGGTGCGTCGGCTGACCCTGGTCGAAGAGCAGATGTTGAAGGCGCTCGTTCAGTCGGGTCCACCGCTTCACGGTAGCCCCAATGGGCTGCGCCACCGATATTGAGTCGCCTCTTGTCGCTTCGCGCAGTTTCCCAGACCTCGGTGCCACAAATCTCACCGCTTGTGGTGATGTTCGCCTCACTCCGCGCGATCCCGAAATTCTTTGAAAAACTCTTCCTGATAGTGTTGACAGCAGAGTAGTTACGCGTCTGTAATTACATGCCTGCACCACCACATCTAGGGTGTGACCTCGGAACTGCCCCTACATGTGGTGGTTCCGAAAGAAAATTGCAGCAACTAAGAGACATTTGGCACAGCAGCTATGGCGGCAGCTTCGAAGGCCAGATATCTGAATCCAGCACACAAAAAGACGAGCAGTCAGGGAACGGGGAAATCGAGTGGCAATTTCAGAAGATCTGAGAGAAATCGAAGTACTAGAGGGTCAAGATGTCGAGGCATCCGGGATCGGTATTCAGATGCGAGTTGCCAAGCGCGACGGCACCCTCGAGCCAGTAGATCTGAACAAGATTGTGCGCGCCGTTGCTCGCTGCGCTGCAGGTTTAGAAAACGTTGACGCCATGCGAGTAGCTACTCGCACGATCTCTGGACTCGTCGATGGAGCAACCACCGAAGAACTCGACAACTTGTCGATCCGAACTGCGGCTGCCTTCATTGCGGAGGAGCCCAACTATTCCAAGCTTGCAGCTCGCCTCTTGGCAACAGTGGTGGACAAGGAAGTCCAAAACCAAGACATCTACTCCTTCTCTCAGTCAGTCGCACTCGGTAGCGCTCAGGGCGTCATCGGCCCCGAAACCGCCGCAATGGTGGCTACTCACGCTCGCAAGCTCAATGACGCGATTCTCCCGGAGCGCAACTGGCTCTATGAGTTCTTCGGTCTGCGCACGGTCTATGACCGGTACCTCCTGCGCCACCCAGAGACTCGCAGCGTGATCGAGACCCCGCAGTACTTCTTGTTGCGCGTGGCCTGTGGTCTCTCCACCTCCCCAGAAGAGGCAATCGAGTTCTACCAACTCATCTCTTCGCTCGACTATTTGCCTTCCTCGCCCACTCTGTTCAACTCGGGAACCACGCATCCCCAAATGTCGAGCTGCTACCTGCTTGATTCCCCAGAAGACAACCTTGATGCCATCTACGATCGCTATCGCGATGTTGCCCGTCTTTCTAAGCATGCCGGCGGAATCGGACTCTCCTACAGTCGAATCCGTTCTCGCGGCTCACTTATCCGGGGAACAAACGGCCTGTCGAACGGCATTGTTCCTTGGCTCAAGACCCTTGACTCCTCAGTAGCCGCAGTCAACCAGGGCGGCCGCCGCAAGGGTGCAGCCTGCGTGTACCTAGAAACTTGGCATGCCGATATTGAGGCTTTCCTTGAGCTCAAAGAAAACACTGGTGACGCCGCTCGACGGACTCATAACCTCAACCTGTCCAACTGGGTTCCCGACCTGTTTATGGAACGAGTCGAACAAGACTGGCAGTGGTCGCTGTTCGATCCCAAGAAGGTGCCCCACCTAGTCGATCTGTTCGGCGATGAGTTCCGCGAGGCCTACCTGCAGGCAGAGAACGAGGGCTTGTACGAGGAGCAGATCCCGGCACGTCAGTTGTATAGCCGCATGATGCGAAGCTTGGCCGAAACCGGAAACGGCTGGATGACCTTCAAGGACGCATCAAACCTGAAGTGCAATCAGACAGGTAGCAACTCCGCCGACGGAACCCCCAACGTGGTGCACCTGTCCAACCTGTGCACCGAGATTCTTGAGGTCACTAATCAGTCCGAGACTGCCGTGTGCAACTTGGGTTCGGTCAACTTGGGCGCCATGGTTCGCACAGGCGAAGACGGGAAACTGGCCTTTGACTACGACCGGCTCGCAGAGGTTGTGCAGCTAGCGGTTCCGTTCCTGGATCGGGTAGTCGACATCAACTTCTATCCGACTGACGCTGCTGGCACCTCGAATGCCAAGTGGCGACCCGTTGGTCTTGGTCTGATGGGCCTGCAGGATGTGTTCTTCAAGCTGCGCTTGGCCTTTGATTCTCCAGAGGCTCGCGAGCTCTCGACCCGAATCTCTGAAGAGATCTACTTCCATGCGCTCACCGCATCGAACAAGCTTGCGAAAGCTGGTGGATCGCACGGTGGATGGGAAGAGACCCGAGCATCCAAGGGCGATCTCCAGTTTGATCTATGGGGAATCACACCGACCGGTCCCGCCCGTTGGGCAGCGCTCAAAGAGAGCATCGCAACTCACGGTTTGCGTAATTCTCTGCTCATTGCGATTGCCCCAACTGCAACGATCGCATCAATTGCAGGCTGCTACGAGTGCATCGAGCCTCAAGTTTCCAACCTGTTCAAGCGCGAGACGCTTTCGGGGGAGTTCTTGCAAATCAATGCCTATCTGGTGCGTGAACTGCAGGCGCTCGACTTGTGGACTGAGCCAGTGATCGCAGCCATCAAGCGCGCTGAAGGGTCAGTCCAAGAAGTTGAAGAGATCCCAGAGGATGTTCGCCAACTCTTCCGCACTGCTTGGGAAATCCCTATGCGCTCCTTGATCGATATGGCTGCAGGGCGTGGTGCCTATATCGACCAGTCGCAATCGCTCAACTTGTTCATGGAGTCCCCAACAATCGAGAAGCTCTCTTCGATGTACATGCATTCTTGGAAGCAAGGCCTGAAGACCACTTACTACTTGCGCTCACGTCCGGCTACCCGAATCAACAAGACCACCACTGGTACCTCGGGTAGCACTTCGGGGCCAACGGGTGGCGGAGTTCCAGCCACGCCGTTGCCAACCCGTGGTGCCGAGTCCCAGGTGGATACAGAAATCGCTGCTCAGGAAGGTGCTACTCGCACCTTTACCGAGGAAGAAAAAATCGCTTGCTCCCTTGAAGATCCTGAGAGCTGCGAGGCCTGCCAGTAAGGCCTTCGTGGCTGCGCGGCTCAGCTGCGCCTGATCTACCCCTGATCTACCCCCCCTGATACCTGACCGAACACCCGCCCGAATTACCGCCCGAACACCCACCCCAGAGGAAGTCCCATGTCACTAGCTGAAGCTGCGCTGACCGAAACCGAACTCAATCCAACAGTCGACACATCACCCGAGATTGATCTCACTACCGACAGCCAGACAGGTGGCCTTGCGGCTACTGAACCCGGAAACCTGCTCGACCCAGGGTTCAATCTGACACTGCGGCCCATGAAGTACCCACAGTTCTACGACATGTATCGCGATGCCATTCGTAATACGTGGACCGTTGAAGAGGTGGACTTCTCTGATGACCTCGTTGACCTGCAACGCAAGATCGTTCCTGCCGAGCGGCACCTCATCAACCGACTGGTTGCATTCTTCGCAACAGGAGACTCGATTGTCTCCAACAACCTGGTGCTCAACTTGTACAAGCACATCAATAGTCCAGAGGGACGCATGTACCTGTCGCGTCAGCTCTACGAAGAGGCACTGCACGTTCAGTTCTACTTGACCTTGCTGGACTCGTACATCCCTGATCAGAACGAACGTGCAGAGGCGTTTGCTGCGATCGAGAACATTCCTTCGATCCGCCGCAAAGGCGAGTTCTGCTTCAAGTGGATCGATTCAATCAACGGCCTTGACGAATTGCACTCGAGGGCTGACCGCAAGCAGTTTTTGCTGAACCTGATCTGCTTTGCGGCTTGCATCGAGGGCCTGTTCTTTTACGGAGCTTTTGCCTATGTCTACTTCCTCCGCTCAAAGGGCCTGCTGAATGGTTTGGCCTCTGGCACAAACTGGGTGTTCCGCGATGAGAGCGGCCATATGAACTTTGCATTCTCTGTCATTGAAGAGGTGCGTCGTGAAGAGCCGGAGCTCTTTGACGAGGAACTTTCTGCGAGTATCGCAACCATGATTTCTGAGGCCGTTGAGGTTGAGTTTGGGTTTGCTGAGGACCTGCTGTCCCAAGGGATCCCTGGAATGTCACTCGGCGACATGCGTGAGTACCTTCAGTTTGTTGCTGATCAGCGACTCACCACTCTGGGGCTTCCGAAGCAGTACGGATCCAAGAACCCATTCGCATTCATGGAACTCCAAGATGTTCAGGAACTTACAAACTTCTTTGAGCGGACTGTTTCTGCGTATCAAACCGGAGTTACCGGTGAATTTGCGATGAACGCCGACTTCTAACAACTGCCAGGGCGAGCCAGCACCGCAGTAGTTAACACCGCAGTAGCCAGCCCAGCAGTAGCCAGCCCAGCAGTCGTCAGCCCAGCAGTAGTTAGCCCTTCCAGAGTTGCATGGGTGTCAGCGAACGATCCCCATCAAAGGGGAGTTGCACCTCGGTGCCTTTCTGGCCTGCGGATTGGTACGCGGCGCAGATGATCTCGAGGACGGTTCTTGCCTGTTCTGCGGTTTGTCCGGGGCGGTTCGGGTCTGGTGAGATCAGGTCAAGCAGTTGGTCCACGTACCCAAACTGCTCGAGAGTGGCATCTGCCTGCGGGTGTCGCAACACAATGGCTACCGAGTCTCCGTTGTGTTCGAGCAGTACCTCGGGGATCAACTCGATTCGTAACACGCCTGACTCGCTTGAGGCCTGAGCTTCCCAGACGGTGATCTCAGACACCCACGAGATCTCAATCGATGCCCGCAAACCTGACTCAAAGCGCAGAACTGCTGTGGCGGAGTCATCGGCTCCGTCCTGACGAGTAGAGCTGAGGCTGGCGCTGACTGCGAGGACAGGCTCATCGGCCAACCCGAGTGCGAGCGCGAGAGCGTGGGGACCCAGGTCGAACAGAACACCCCCAGCGCTCAGAGGCTGAGCAAAATGTCCCCAATCTGGCGGCGGCTGCAACGTGCGAAGAGACAAATGGGTCAAGGGGCCGAGCCCCGCACGAAGGGTGACGGCCTGTGCCCATACTGGGGAATGCAGCAGGTTCTCGGCGCAGCGAAGTACTCCACCAGACGTGGCTGACTGCCCAGCCGCAGCCGCAGCCGCAGCCGCAGCAGCAGCACTCACGATCCGGTCCGCCTCGGCCAGGGTGGTAGCCAACGGCTTCTCGACCAGCACAGATGCCCCAGCTTGCAGGCCTTGCACTGCAAGCTCAGCGTGTTGCGCAGGTGGAGTCGCCACAATCAAAAAATCTGCACCAGCAGGAAGGGCCTCAGGAGAGACTTTCTTTGCATCAAGCTCACCTGCAAGATGCCGAGCGGATTTGCCGCCGGCGGATGCAACTGCGGTCACTTTCGCTCCTGCAGAATCTGCAGCAAGGGCATGAACAACTGCAATGTATCCAGCGCCAGCAAGGGCAATGCTCGGCTTTCGTTTACGCCGAAATGGCTGGTGATTTCCTAAGGCCATGAGTTCTCTCTGATCGGTGCTGTCTACTGCTGCTTCGTACTGCCCAATTCTGGGTGGTGCTGGGCGGTGCTGCTTGTTGGATCCGCTCGCTACGAAGCAGAGTGGACTCTCAGGATGCGTGAACGATACAGCTTGGCTCAAATGACCAAGCTAGGGGTCAGCGGTTAGAGTTATCGCAGCCCAGAAACTGCTACAAAAATCAAACAAATCCAGTCCTACTGGAAGCTCAAGTACACCCGAATCTCTTCCTCATGTCTCGACTACTCTCGCTGCTCCTGCGATTCACCGCTATCACCCTGGTGGGTGCTTGTGTCTTTGCATTGATCGCGTCTTTTCTGATCCCGGAGATGGCCAATATCTCTGGGGCTGGTTCCTATAACGAGGGGACCCAGATTGCGCTTCCCGATCTGCTGCAGGGCAGTGTCATTACTGATATGAACGGAAAGCCCTCGGGAAGCTTGGTAGGTAGCGAAAACCGCGTGATTATCCCCCTGAGTCAGGTATCCACGCAGATGCAACAGGCGGTTCTGGCTGTTGAGGATTCTGACTTCTATGTTCATCACGGGGTGAGCGCAAAGTCGGTACTGCGAGCAGTTCGCGCCAATAGTGCCGCTGGTGGTGTATCCCAAGGTGGCTCCACCATTACGCAGCAGTTGGTCAAGCTGTCGCTCGTCGGTAACGAACAGTCAATGAAGCGCAAGGTAAAAGAGGCCAGCCTTGCACTTCAGTTGGAGCAGCAGTTCTGCAAAGACCGGCCTCGTCGTGACTGTAAGGACGAGATCCTTGAGCGGTACCTCAACACGGTCTATCTGGGCCGGGGGGCATATGGGGTTGAGGCTGCTGCACAGATGTACTTTGGAAAGCCTGCAGCAGAACTTGATTGGGGCGACGCTGCAGTTCTTACTTCGCTGATTCGAAACCCCACGGGCTACGACCCCATCAGATTTCCCGAGGTGGCGGCTCGGCGGCGGCAGGTGG
>WLLG01000127.1 GCA_009700815.1 Actinomycetota bacterium | reverse complement strand
TTACCTCGGTTGCAGTCAAGGCCCCCGGGTTTGGCGAGCGACGCAAAGCGATGCTTGCCGATATTGCCGTGCTCACTGGAGCCCAGGTGATTCTTGAAGAGGTCGGCCTGAAGCTGGACTCGATCGACCTCGATGTACTCGGCCAAGCCGATCGTGTTGTCATCACTAAAGATGAGACGACAATCATCAACGGTGCAGGATCCAAGGACGAGATCGATGGTCGGATCGCTCAGATCAAAGCCGAGATCGACAACACCGATTCCGACTACGACACCGAAAAGCTGCAAGAGCGTCTGGCCAAGCTTTCCGGCGGCGTTGCAGTGCTCAAGGTTGGAGCGGCCACTGAAGTGGAACTCAAAGAGAAGAAGCACCGCATCGAGGACGCAGTGTCCACCACCAAGGCAGCCATCGAAGAGGGCGTAGTCGCAGGCGGCGGAGTGACCTTGTTGCGTGCGCAGCAGGCCGTTCAGGAACTTGCCGAGACATTGGTCGGCGATGAAGCAACTGGTGCACGGATTGTGGCCAAGGCACTCGAAGCTCCGCTCACCCAGATTGCCGAAAATGCCGGCCTAGAGGGCGGCGTGATCGTGTCCAAGGTGCGCGCACTCAAAAACCCGAACGAGGGCCTGAACGCTGCCACCAACGAGTACGAGGACCTAGTAGCTGCCGGCATCATCGACGCAGCCAAGGTCACCCGCTCGGCGCTCCAGAACGCCGCCTCAATCGCAGCGCTGTTCTTGACTACAGAGGCTGTCATTACCGACGCACCCGTTTCCAGCACCATCTCCTCACCAGATATGGGAGGCATGGACTTCTAGGTCCATGCCTCACGCTCATGTCGGCGCTCGTTCCGCTGACTGCTCGCATGACAGACTGAGATCATGACCCTGCCTGCAACACCCTCTGTCGGCCTAGCCGTGATGCACTTGTTCTTTCATGTGAGTTCGCGCACCGACCGAGATGCCGTTCTCGCCTCAATTTCGGCTGCGCAAGAACAGGGTGACCAAGTTGTCACCGCAGCCATGCTCGGACACAAGTCCGATGTTGCAGTGCTTGCGCTGTCAACCGACCAGTGGCGACTTCGACGTTTACAAACAGACCTGGTGATAGCTGGGTTGGATCTCACCGAGTCATACGTGTCGTTGACTGAACTTTCCGAGTATGCAGCGGGGGTTCCAGAAGAGATGCAACAAGCTCGGCTCTACCCGGTCTTGCCGCCAGAAGGTAAGCCCGCATTTTGTTTCTACCCCATGTCAAAAACACGCAACGTCGGAGCCAACTGGTACGAACTGAGCTTTGAGCGGCGTAAAGAACTGATGTACGAACACGGAGCTTCCGGACGAAAGTTTGCTGGCCGACTCGTGCAACTCATTACTGGATCAACCGGACTCGATGAATATGAGTGGGGCGTAACGCTCTTCGGCGATACCCCAGACACGATCAAAGAGGTGGTCTACACAATGCGTTACGACCAGGCCTCGACTCAGTACGGCGAGTTCGGACCCTTCTATGTGGGCATGGTGGAGTCTCCCGATGTAGTCCTCGACGAGGTCGGTGTGTGAGCACAGTCCATGGCTAAACAATCCAAGGCCAAGACTGCCCGCAAGGTGCTGATGGGGTTGGCCCTGCTTGTTGTAGTGGTCGCAATCTGCGTAGAGATCGGTGGCCGCCTTGCCACCGAGAAGATTGCCGAGGATCAACTCCGCTCTGCTGGGGTAGCTGGCGGGGTAGAGGTCACCGTTGGAGAATCTTGGTGGCGGCCAACCGTCCTGCCGGCGATCTTCACGGGCCGAGTGGATCGCATTGCTATTGGTCTGCAGAACGCCAAGCTCTACTCGCTCCCCGTTGCCCAGGCCGACTACATCCTCAATGACCTACAGATCGACCTATCGCTGCGCACCGCCAAGGTGGTGGCCTCTTCACTTGGCTCAGGCTCGGTCCGAGTACTCATTGACCCAAGCCAAATTGGCGCTCTCGTGGGTGTTCCCGCCGAGATTCGTGATGGGGTACTTCTCCTTGGTTCGCCGCTCGAACCTGCGGAGCTTTCTCTTCAAGGCAATGACCTGATCATCGATTCTGCACAACTTCGCGCAGCCGGCCAAGTAACTTCCTTGCAAGTTGCCGACCCAGAACTTTTGCCCTGCGACCCTCAAGTGCGAATTCTGGGCCAGATGGTCGAATTGGCCTGCACGGGGAATTCACTTCCCGGAGTACTGCGCAACTCGATCGGAGTCGGCACCCCTGTCATCCCAGTTGACTCACAGCCCACGCAGCTTGAGCCGCCAGCGACACTCGAAAAGCCAGCGACTCCCTCGACAGCAACGCCGTCGACAGCAACTCCCGCAGGTGGCAACGATGGGGGCTAACGATGGAGGCTAACGAGTCCACGCCGCTCGCTGCAGCGGAGCAGATGTTTGTTCAGTACTCGGCGCAGTTAGCCGAAGCAGTGGACGCTGTCCTGGTCGACTGGGTCTGCAACTGCGTCAAGAACCGAGCAGCCTCGGCGGGTTTGAGCCTTGATCAAGCCCAGCTTGAGCGTGCCGCACAGGCTGGTGAGCAGTGTCGCTCGGATATCAGCGCCAAGATGCGAGCGCTGCTGCAGACAGACCTAGACGCACAACAGGGCAGCCCGCTGTCGCTGCTCCGATCCTCGACGGGCTATGCCACCGAAGTGCTGCAGTCCGCGGGAGTCCCCGAGGTTCAGCGCGATGAGTTTGAGCAGCGAGCCTTTCCCGAAGACATCTACGGCTTGGCTCCAGCATCGTTTAGTGATGTTGATGAGCGGCTTCGTGATCCAGGGTTGGAGTGGGGTGCAGCTAAGGCTCACCTTCATTTGCTTCGTCGGCGAGAGGCGGGTCAGCGATGAAGGTGGTTGCGCTTATTCCCGACCTCATGGACCGATCTCGACTAGGCCAGCATCAGATTGAGTTTGTGGGAGCCGCTGCGCTACTTCCGATCGTTGCCGCTGGTGCTGACCTGGTGTTTGTTGACCTCTCTCGGCCTGGCGTAGCCGAAGTCCTTGAGGTTGTGGTGAGCGCCTCAGGCCGAGTGATTGGTTTTGCTCCCCACGTAGAGGATGAAACGATGGCCTGGGCACTTGCTCTCGGGGCCGAGGTTCTGCCGCGAAGCAAGTTCTTTCGCCGCGCAGCCGACCTACTGAGCACCTGAGCAGCTAGCTCTTGGGCGGGGGGGTCCAGCTGCTATCGATCGGCCGCCTCTCAAAAAACAGGCAATCCTCGGGGCAATCAAATGGGGTCTCTGCGGCAGCCCCTAGTCGGCAGCGTTGAACGAGTTCAGTTGGGGTCACAGAGCGACTGGAGTAGTGGCGACAGTCATGTCGAACAGGCATGGGGCTGGACTGTAGATCTATCGGGCAGTAGGTCACAGTCATAGGCCTGACAGGTCACAGTTAGTGGCCTGACGTAACCCACTGGCTAGCTGAATGAAACACGCCCGAAACACGTTCCCCGTAGTGTTCTTCACCTAGTAGTCCAATCCAACTACCGGTGCGAACCAGTATTCTCGGTCCACATCGGCTGTCCATGCAGAATCCCGACAACTCGTCGGGGACGTCACCATGGTTGCGGGAAACATTCCTCGGCCATATGAGAAAGGAAGTGTCCCAATGAAGTTGGTCACTGCAGTACTAAAGCCATTCAAACTTGATGATGTGAAGAATGGCTTGAAGGCAGCCGGGGTAGTGGGTATGACAGTCACCGAGGTGCGCGGTTTTGGTCGTCAAGGCGGCCACACCGAGACCTATCGAGGCACTGAGTACCAGGTGGATTTTCTACCAAAGGTCAAGATTGAAATCATCGTCGATGATTCCGAGGCCGCTGCGGTCGTTGAGGTCATTTCAACTTCAGCAAAGACCGACAAAATTGGCGATGGCAAGATTTGGGTCACCAATGTTGAAGACCTTGTCCGAATCCGCACTGGTGAACATGGAGTCGACGCAGTCTGAGCAGTTTGCGAGCGGCAGGTTGTTCAACTGTCTGTTTCACACCGTGTGGTGGCAAGCGCCGGAATCCACAGGGTTGCTCCTCGGTGCAGTGCGTTCGGTAGATTAAGGAAGACATGTCCTACGCTCTGCAACGAAGCGACTTCTTGGACGACCGTCAACTTCAAGGGCGAGATTTTTGTATCGCCTATACCGAGTTGATTGAGTCCTGGCTGGTCGAAATCTTTCAGGCAAGCGAAGCTGGTGCGAGTGGGGTTGCTCTTGTTGCCGTCGGTGGGCAAGGCCGTTGCGAGCTCGCCCCTCAATCCGACCTAGATCTGCTTCTCCTACATGCTCGAGATGCTCCTGCGCAGCAGGTAGCGGCGATCGCTGACGCGCTCTGGTATCCGATCTGGGATGCTGGGCTCAAGCTTGGCCATGCAGTGCGTAGTACAAAGGACACGCTTGCCTTAGCGAACGAGGACCTCGTTACTGCTACTGCTCTGCTCTCGGCCCGACACATAGCCGGTGACGCAGCCCTTACTGCTGAACTCGCAGAGAAAGCCAAGGTGAATTGGCGTAAACGCGGGAAGCGCTGGCTGAGCGAACTGAGCAGCTCAGTTGATGAGCGCCATAACGTCTCAGGAGAGCTCGCGTTTGATTTGGAGCCCGACCTCAAAGAGGGACGCGGTGGGCTGCGAGATGTTCACGCGTTGAGTTGGGCACGAGCTGCGGGCGCCGATATCGACGAGTCCGTACTGGACTCCTTGGCCCCCGCTTACGACGAACTCCTAGCAGTGCGAATTGAGTTGCACAGGTGCACTGCGCGCCCAGGGGACCAACTGTTGATGCAGGAGCAAGATGCCGTAGCTGCTGCAGTCGGTGATGCTGACGCTGACCTGCTCATGGCCCGGGTTGCCGCAGCGGGACGAACCATTGCTTGGGCCACGGACGAGTGCTTTCATGAGATCAAGCTGTCCCTTGGCGGGCCTTTTCGGGATCGCTTCCGAAGGGAACGTCAACTCGACAACTCTCTGGTGTTGCGCAATGCGCGAGTCTGCCTCGCAGAGAATGCAGTACCCGTCACGGACCCCCTTGCAGCGCTGCAGGTGGCCATCGCTGCAGCCCAGAACTCGGCACGAATCGAGGGCCGTACTCTTGAGGCGCTGGCGCTTGCTCCCGCCTTGTCAGATCCATGGCCAGCCAGCGCTCGAAAGCTATTTGTCGACCTACTCCGCCAAGGATCAGCCGCGATCCCAGTGATTGAAACCCTGGACCAGTTCGGGCTGTGGACTCCACTGATTCCCGAGTGGGAACCTTGCCGGAGTCTGCCACAACGCAATGTGTTTCATCACTACACCGTTGACCGGCACCTCTTGGAGTGCAGCGCCGAAGCGGCCTCGCTAGCTCATCGCACGCCACGACCTGACCTGTTGGTGATTGCGGCCCTCCTGCACGATATTGGTAAGGCCTACGCCGGCGATCACAGCGAAGTGGGCATGCAACTCACCACAGGCATTGCGAGCCGAATGGGTTTCGATTCTGAGGACCGAGCAACTCTCGAGTTCCTGGTACTGAATCACCTTCTTTTGTCAGAAATCGCAACTCGTCGAGACCTTGATGATCCTGCCACGATCGAGGGAGTGGCGAAAATAGTTGAGACCCCGGACCGTCTGGCATTGCTGCGGGCATTATCGGAAGCCGATGGCGTCTCCACTGGGGAAACCTCTTGGGGGCCATGGAAGGCACAACTCGTAGAACAACTCTCGAGTCGAGTTGCCAACCTGCTGAATGGGGTCGAGGACCTCTCCGAGCGGTCAAGCTTTCCGAACGACGAGCAACGACTGCTGATGCAGACCCCGGGGATTCATATTTCGGTTCAAGGGGAGCGGATTACAGTCGTGTGCCCCGACCGCCTTGGTGCATTCTTTCGAGTGGCGGGCGCTTTAGCTCTTCATGATCTTGATGTAGTGGGAGCGAACGTCTATTCCGAGAACGGCGTCGCTCTAGACGAATTCCAGGTGACTGTCGGAGGATCGGGAGTGCTTCCTTGGGATGACGTCCGAGCCGATATTTTGAAGTCGTTAGAGGGCCGCCTTGCCGTTCAAGCTCGTCTCGAGGACCGTGTGCGGCGAGCCCGCCGTCGACCGCTACGTGGGCCAAGTCAGTTCCCTTCTCGGGTGAGATTCGATAACGACGCCACTCCCGGTGCGACTGTGCTTGAAGCAGTTGGACCAGACCGAATCGGGTTGCTCTACGGTCTTACCCGCGCACTCGCAGACCTAGACCTGAACGTCTCCTCTGCAAAAATCCACACCATGGGTGAAGACGTGATCGACACCTTCTACCTAACGCTGGCTGGTGGCGGCCAAGTGCAAGATTCTGAGCATCAAGACGAGATTCGACTGGCGCTCATGCATGTGCTCGAACCCTCGGTCTAGGAGCAACACATGTTTGTCCTGATCCTGGCCTTTGGGTGCGTAGC
>WLLG01000126.1 GCA_009700815.1 Actinomycetota bacterium | reverse complement strand
GCGCTCAGACACAGCGGTGACCAACCACGGTTTCAGCAATGGCAAAGCTACGACAGTGCCTGCAGTTCTCCAGGCCGGAACTGCAGTGTTCGTCAACGAGTTTGGCGTACCAGTAGTCAAGTGCAGTTGCGGTAACCCGCTCACAGCACCCTCCTCTCGAAAGAATGCCAAGTACACCGGTACCTCCTGGTCGGGGTTCTCTGCCGATTCAGTGACCGCAGTGCGCAAGAGCCCAGAGCGCATGAATGACCTTGTGTTGGTGGATCCAACGACCGACACAGCGTTCACTCGTCCTACGGGAACTGATGGAGATGCAGATGTCGGCTACGTTCCGCCTCCCGCAGATCCGTCAACAAGTAGCGAGGACCCCAGCAGTAGTTCAACGGTCCCTGCTGGAGCCGGTAGCAGCACAACGCCAACTACTTCGACAACCACCCCTGCTGGGAGCACTGTTGAGTTCACTGCCGTGATGGCAGGAGTCGGAGATTGCGCGGACATTCCCGCATCAAATATCCGAGTACAGATCATCAATGGGCGAACCGTTCTGTTTCCTGAACTCGGAGCAGCAAGTGGCGAACTGCAACCAGACGGAACCTTCGACTTCAGTTTCGTTGAGACTCCGCCCCGCGGCATGACATCGGGCTCAGCTACGTATCGCTATTCCGGTCGAGTTGAGGGCACTGTTCTGACTCTTACCGTCACCTCTACGGTCGAGAGTCCGGCCACGGCGACCTTCACCTGCGAGGTGCGCGGCACTGCTGGCACGGATGCGCCACCGGCCACTACCACGTCCACCACATCGCTCCCAGGGGTTTCTAATGAACTTGGCGGAGCGGACATAACAGGTGTGACCGAACAAACCTGGTACTTCGATGCTCTGTCATACAGCACTTCTCTGACCTGTAATGACCTACGAATCAGTGTGGCCGAAGATGGGGATTCGCAGCGCATCCGAGTCCGAGATTCGATCAGCGAAGGTCGCACCATTACCTTCCTAGGCCGACCGTCACGAACCTTGGATGTTGCGGCCGATGGTTCGTTCAGCGGAGTGTTGATTGCCGCAGGAACCGGTGACCCAGACCAGCCGCAGGTCACTGTTTCGGGAGGGCCCGTTCCAGCAATTGGTGAAGAGGCAGCCGAGTTCAACTATGAGCAGACGCTGACTGTTGCCGAGGCACCGCCAGGAGCGTTCTCTCGCGATTGCGGGATCGCGTACTCAGCACGACCGAGGGCCTAACGCACCACATAGCAATTCCGATTACGGCGAGCCCTCAAGCCATTTTCGCTTCAGATTCCAATGATTTCTGCCGATACTGCTCGGGTACCGCTAGGGATTGGAACCACAGATGGGACATGCGCCCGGGAAATCTGCATCCATAAGAAAGCTCACCCTGCTTTTGACTTCCTTCTTGGCAGTTTTGGCCCTTGCAGCCTGTTCTTCTGCCCCAAGTTCCGGAGGCTCGCCGAGCAGCCAACCACCAGCAACCCAGCCACCAGCAACCCAACCGCCAGCAACCCAGCCGCCAGCAACTGGTGCTCCCTCTCCTGTTGATGCAGTCTCAGGTCGGTTTGTCATGAGTTACGCAGCCCTGATCAGTCTGTGGGTGAATCCGAGTACTGGCAATGATTCAGCTACTGGCGCATCCGCTGATCAGGCTCTGCGATCTGTGAGCGAGGCATGGAGGCGAGTGCCGGCATCAACAACGCTCACGCAGGGGTACCGAATCTTGTTGCAACCCGGTACCTATTCTGCAGCTCTCCTGCCGAACTATATGGAGTACCGCTGGGGCACGAGTCAGGCGCCGGTCATCATCCAAGCGGCTCAAGGCAGAGGCACTGCTCGTCTCACTGGAGACCTGAATGTGTTCTCGACGCGCCACCTCTATCTGATCGACCTAGAGATTGACCGCAGCGGAGACACGTTTCATTGTGAGCAGTGCAGCTATGTCTTGATCCGCAACAGCCGACTTTGGGGTGGCACGGGCGCCCATGAAACCATCAAGGTGAATCAGTCTGACCATATCTATATTGAAGATTCAGACATTGGCGGAGCCGAGGACAACGCAATCGATTTTGTAGCGGTTCATGTGGGGCACATTCGTGGAAACAAAATTCACGACGCGATTGATTGGTGCGCCTATGCCAAGGGTGGAAGCTCGGCCATCACGGTTGATGGCAACGAGATCTATAACTGCGGTACCGGCGGGTTTACTGCCGGGCAAGGCACAGGGTTTGAGTTCATGCAATCACCCTGGCTGCAATACGAGGCCTATGGCATCGCAGTAACCAACAACGTCATTCACGACACCGAGGGGGCCGGCCTTGGAGTGAACGGCGGTTACAACGTCCTGATTGCCTATAACACCTTGTTCCGCATCGGATCACGAAGCCATGCGGTGGAATTCGTTCACGGAAGTCGCGGCTGCGATGGAGACACAGCGACCTGTGCTGCGCATCGCAGCGCTGGCGGTTGGGGAACTACTGATGCCGGCGGTCAGTACATCCCAAATAAGCACGTGACCTTTGCCAACAATGTCATCTACAACCCCGCACCATTCGTGACTGCTTGGCAACACTTTGCAGTGGCCGGTCCCACCACACCGCCCGCAGGCTCGGGTGCGCCGTCCACGGCCAAAGCCGATGATGATCTGCGGATCTTTGGCAACGTGATCTGGAACGGCGGCAGCGCAATGTCGATGGGATTTGGAGAGGGCTGTGCCGATTCCAACCCCACCTGCTCCGAGTCGCAGGTGCTTACAGCGAATGCAGTCAACACTCTCGAACCCCGTCTAGCTGACCCACTTCATGGAGTGTGGACACCCTCCCTCGGCTCGGGGCTTCAGACTCGATTCGCTCAGGCAATTCCTGTTTGGTCTTGGGCGGATGCTCCGGCCGGCGTTCCCATGGTTGCGGCGCCAAGCTTTGCAACAGATCGGAGTGGCAGAGCCCGAGTGAGCGCAGGTCACCCTGGCGCATATGAGCCTCAATGAGCAGTTGCGGGGCGTAAGAGTGCCAAACTGTCGGCCGTGTCTCAACAGCGTCGTACCTTGGTCAAGTCAGCATGAGCCCGGACCTCGGTGCCACAGAACCCTCCGACGCTGACGGTGCAGTTGCAGAGCCCCCGGCAAAGAGCCCCTGGGGAGCTCTAGCGCTGCTTTCGCTTGGCGTTGCCATGATCATCGTGGATGGCACGGTGGTGAACGTTGCTTTGCCGAGCATGATCAAAGATCTGGATATGACCTTCGCCGATGCGGAGTGGGTCAACACGATCTATGCGCTGGTCTTTGCGGCGCTGCTGATCAACTTTGGTCGCCTCGCCGACATCAGGGGACGCAAACTGCTCTTCCTCACCGGCATCGTGATATTCGTCGGTGCGAGCATGTTCGCAGGGCAGTCCGACTCGGCCTCGCAACTGATTCTGGCCAGACTCTTCCAGGGGGTCGGCGCTGCGATCATCCTGCCCACCACCCTGTCCTCAGTGAACACGCTCTTTACTGGCAAGTCACGCGCCATAGCGTTTGCAGTCTGGGGTTCAGTCATCGGTGGCATGGCAGCTATTGGCCCGCTACTAGGTGGCTGGCTCACCACCTATCACAGTTGGCGATGGGTGTTCTATATCAACTTGCCAATCGGTCTGCTGGTGCTCGTGCTGTCAATCTTCTTTGTTCCCGAAACCAAAGACCCTTCAGCACGACGCGGCGCAGACCCCGCAGGCTCGGTCCTGATCGGGGCCGGGCTAGCCGCACTTGTGTTTGCCATGATCGAGGGTCAGCAATACGGCTGGATTCAACCCACTGCACCATTCTCATTCGGTGCGCTGACCTGGCCTGCCGACGCACCCGTCAGCATTGTGCCCGTAGCTTTTCTGTTCTCGGTGGCCTGCCTAACTGCATTTGTGATCATTGAGCGGGGCCGAAACGCTGCGGACAAAGTCGTAGTTCTCGACCTCTCACTATTTGGGCTCAAGTCATTCCGCTGGGGGAACACCACTGCACTGATCGTCAGTCTGGGCGAGTTTGGATTGGTCTTTGTTCTTCCGCTGTACCTGCAGAATGTGCTCGGGTTTACTCCAATCAAATCTGGTGTCTACCTAGCCTTCATTGCCGCTGGAGCATTTTTGGCAACACCACTTGTTGCCAAGCTGGCTCAGAAGAAGGGTTCCAGATTTGTTGTCATGGTTGGCATGATGTTTGAGGCGGTCAGCGTTGCTGGCATTGCCCTTGTTGTTCAGCCAGATACTGGGACCGAGATTATTCCCTTGCTCTTTACCTACGGCATCGGAATCGGATTTGCTACGGCGCAACTCACCGGTGCGAGCCTTGCTGATGTGCCACTTGCAGAGAGCGGTCAAGGATCAGGAACGCAAAGCACCAGCCGGCAGATTGGCTCGGCGCTTGGGATCGCCATTCTTGGTGCAGTCCTCGCAGTTGGCCTTGGAGCGTTTACCAAAGATCAGGTCTCACAGGTTCCGGGTGTGACAGCTGAACAGGCTGACCAGATTTCACAAGCAGTGCGCTCAACAGGTGGCGGCGCAATAACAGAGCTTCGGGCCACGCCCGGTAGCGAGGCTGTAGTAGCAGCAGCGGATGATGCATTTGTTAGCGCCATGCGCCTGACAGTCGGAATTGCTGCGATCTTTATTCTGTTCGGATTGCTCGCTGCATCACGCCTGCCACCTGGCGAACTCCACGACCCACCTGGGGAGCCCGAACAAGAGCCAGTTGCAGCGGGTTCGGCCTAAGAGTCTCTGAGCTGCTGATAACGAGATCGGATTTCTTCGCTCTTGTTGGCCGCTGCAGGGTCGGGCAGGGTGATGTGTTCGGTCCCGACCAACCAGTCCGATCGAAGCTCGGCCGGGTCGCGGCCAAGCAAAGTTGCTGCCGCTTGCACGCATGCACCCATTGCCACGGCCTGATCGATAGTGCTCGTGACAATCTCACGTCCGGTCAAGTCGGCTAGTACTTGTCGATAAGCCAGGGAGTGAGCGCCACCTCCAACAAGCAACATCCGCCCCGAAGTATCAGCATGTTGTGAGAGTTCATCTAGGCCGTCGAGCAATCCGCAGAGCACACCCTCAAATGCGGCCCTAGCTAACTGGCTCACCGTGGTGTCTGTCCGAAGTCCGTTCATCTGCCCCGTTGCGGTGGGGCGATTCGGCGTGCGCTCGCCATCAAGGTAGGGCAGCAGCGTGAGTCCGTCCGCACCGGCAGGGCATGCCAGAGCTGCAGCGTCTAGGGCAGCAAGGTCCAACCCGCAGAGGCGAGCAATGGTGTCGGTGACCTTGGTGGCATTCTGAGTGCATACCAGCGGCAAAAACTTTCCTGTGGCATCGGCAAACCCAGCCACAGCGCCTGTGTCGTCACTGCTGGCATGGTGCGACACGCAAAAAACAGTGCCCGAAGTTCCCAAAGAGATGACAACCTCGCCCGGCTCTAAGCCAAGGCCGAGTGCCGCTGCCATGTTGTCCCCCGTACCCGGGGCTACCAGAATTTCGTTCCATTCGCCTGCGGGTTCAATCGGGCCGAGCACTCGCGGCAGCATCTGTTCCCAGTCGCGAGAGCTGTCCACAAGTCGGAGCAAATCCCAGCAGTACTCGTTTGTGTCCGGCGACCAGTAGCCCGTTCCAGATGCATCCCCTCGGTCTGTCACCTTGTTGTTCGTGAGGGCGAAGGTCATCCAGTCATGGGGGAGTAGAACAGTGCTCAGCCGCTGCCATGAGTCGGGTTCGTTGCGTTGCAACCAAGAGAGTTTGGTAATGGTGAAGGCTGCAACGGGCACGGAGCCGCAGGCTTGAGCAAACCCACTGGCACCTCCCGGCAGTTGCTCGAGTAACCAGTCGGCATCTGCTGCGCTGCTGGTATCGCACCAAAGTTTTGCAGGCCGAATCACCTGATCTTGCGCATCCAAGCAGACCATTCCGTGTTGCTGACCGGCGACAGAGATCGCAGAGATCTCCACCGAGTGCCCGTCCTGACCTGCCTGCTGTTTGGCCTGAGCGAACGCCTGATGAAACGCTGCCAACCAAACCTCGGGGTCTTGTTCCGCTACGGGTGGAACAACCTCGGTGTGCGGAGCAGACCCAGATCCGATCAGTTCACCTGAAACAGCGCTTCGGAGTTCAACCTTGGTTGATTGAGTCGACGAGTCAACTCCAGCCACCACAGCATCAGAACTCACGGGGCAGACCAGAGAACGCGGTTGACCTCGTTTTCTAAGAACTCCTGCCTGCCAGAGGTGGGAGTGGGGTCAAGGTCCGCTGTAGTTGCCCGATCTGCGAGTTCGGCAAGAGTCGAGGTAGAACTCAGAATCTCCTGCCCAAGCTCGTCCTGCCATCGCGCATAGCGGCCACTTCGATGCTGCTCGATACATCCGTCCTGCACGAGTGCGTCAGCCACAAGCAGTGCCTGAGCAAGCGTGTCGATGCCACCGATATG
>WLLG01000125.1 GCA_009700815.1 Actinomycetota bacterium | reverse complement strand
GACTGCTGTGCTCGTAGTGGCCCCAAATGCAGTCGATGATGGAAGCTCGCTCACTGTGGTTGGTATCCGTGCCCCGCAGGTACAGCCTGGGTTGTTGTCTTCTGGTACCACTCGCCGAGCAGGTTTTGTTCAGACTGTCGATATTGCGCCAAGCGTTGCAGGGTTTCTTGGCGTTGCGATTCCGAGTTCCATGGAGGGGACACTCATGGAGCGAAAGGGGTCGGGCGGAACCTATGAACAGCGCACCGAGATGTTGGTCTCAGAAAATAAAGCGGCGATCTTTAGAGACTCAGTAGTGGGGCAAGCTTCAACACTTTTTGTGCTCGTTCAACTCTTGCTGTGGGTCCTTGCGATCGTTACGTTCTCTAGATCTTCAGCTGGGCTTCGAAAGGGCGTCGAGATTGCCACGCTCGGCGTGCTTGCCTACCTGCCAATCACGTACCTCGCAGGAATCTTTCCCTTCGAACAATGGGGCAGCGCTGCGTTCTGGGCTTTTATAATCCTGGGGTCAGCCATAGTGGCCAGCGCAATCTACGCACTCACCCAGCGGTTCTTAGTGGACCCACTCCTAGCAACCCTGGGATCAATTCTGGTGTTGCTCAGCGTGGACATCGTGATTGGGGGACCGCTGCAGTTCAACACAGTCTTCGGTTACACCCCAACAGTTGCGGGGCGGTTCAACGGCATGGGTAACCCAGCGTTTTCGATGTTTGCAGCCTCGGCGATCATGGCCGCCGCTCTGATTGCCTACCGTGTTGCAGGCCGGCGCGGCACCTGGTTAGGAATCGCATTATTGGGTTGGGCTGTGCTGCTCGACGGCGCACCGTTCTGGGGAGCAGATGTGGGAGGGGCCCTTGCCATGATCCCTGCGGCCGGGGTGACGGCTTGGATGTTGCTCGGGCTCAAGGTTCGCGCACGCACTGCTGCTCTTTGGGGGTCAATCTCGGTGCTCGTGGTGATCGGTTTAGGTGCACTAGATCTGACTCGACCACCCGCAGAACGAACCCACCTTGGACGCTTGCTAGCGGACATCGGAACGAATGGGTACGAGGCGCTCAACACCGTGGTCTTGCGCAAACTTGACGCCAATTTTTCGGTGCTCTCAAGTTCGGTCTGGACGCTGATGTTGCCGCTTGTCTTTGCCTTTATCGCCTATCTGTTCTGGAAGTCTCCTTGGCGTCTGCAGACGATTGCTGAACGCATACCTCAAGAACGTGCAGCAGTTGCCGGCCTGATTACTGCAATGGTGCTTGGATTCGCTCTGAACGACTCGGGAATTGCAGTTCCAGGAATCATGTTGGGCGTGATC
The DNA here is from genome assembly GCA_009700815.1 of Actinomycetota bacterium. Lineage (GTDB taxonomy): Bacteria > Actinomycetota > Acidimicrobiia > Acidimicrobiales > Microtrichaceae > IMCC26207. The sequence goes on along the minus strand of WLLG01000125.1, from coordinate 5,179 downwards.
AGCGCATCATTGATTCATCTGATGCTTCGCGTGGATGATGATCTACCCCGAGAATCAGCCGCAGTCGGAGCGGATGAAAACGCGCTGGAGCCCAGTAGCGGAGCTTGATTCCTGAGCGACGATAAACCCTTGGTTCGCTAACGCTTCTGGCAACCCGGGGAAGTGGCCGAATCGCTGGTCAGAACGAATCACCACGGCGCAGACTCTGGGATCACGCGCAGCTTCTGCCAGTGAACTCTCGGTGTAGCGCCCCTGTTGTACTCGCAGCATTGAAGGATCAACAAGGTCGTCGCTGGTCCGCTTGCCAGCCCGCCAGACCAATCCAGGCTCATCGCTCAGCACCCATGCACCATCTGGAAGTGCCCTCAGTGCTTCAACTACCTGGGCCTCAGAACCCGAATACGGCCCTGGAATCAGAACTTCATTGAGTTGCCAGAACAGCAGCGGCACCGAGATCAGCCCAGCAATCAACGTGACCCGAATGGGTGGCCGGTAGATCCCAATCAAAAGAGCTAGAGGCGGGATCATCGCCGAGATATGCGGTCGCCATAGGGGGCTCACTACTGCAATGAGCCACAAGGCCGAACTGATAGTCCAAGCTGCCATCAGGAGTCCCGCCGAGGGTGTGCTGCTCGGTGACGGATCTGCACCCTGTGGGTTTTGCTGCTGCGGGGATGTGCGGAATCTGGTCCACAACCCTGCACCGAGAGTGACGCAGGCAAACAACAGCAGCACTAGGTCGCGATCCCACAAGGTTGAGAACAGTTTGGCTGCGTTCGCTGGAATGTCTCGATTTGTAGAGGCTGCGGTGCGGTAGACAAAAGACTGATCCCAAACCGCTGCAAAACCAAACGGTGCGCTGATCAGCGCGAATAGCGCAGCAGCGCTGAGAGCCACCACGCCACCTTGCAGCAGCGCAGTTCTTGCGAAGCGATGCTGCCGAGCAGCTGCGAGCAGCGGTGTGAGTAATACGAGTGCTACCACTACCAAGATGGGTGCTTCCATTGCTTTGGTAGAGAGCGTTGCGCCAACAGCGAGGCCTAGAAAAACTGCGTTGATATACGAGGGGCGGTCGCGCTGGCGAAGAGACAGAAAGACAGCGAGAACGGCAAAAGCCAACGCCGGGCCATCGGCAGCGAGTGGTCCAGTTACCCAGATCAAGCTTCCCGAGGTGGCAGCAAGAACTGCAGCAAGAACAGCGCCAAGCCGATCTGTCATCTGCAGCGCAGTCCAGTAAATCCCCACAACGATGGCAATTCCTGACAACAAGGCTAGAACACGCGGCGAGTTCAGCTTGTGCAAACCAACAAGGTCACCAAGGGCAACCAGAGGCAAAAACAAGGGCCCTTGGCTCGAAAACACATCTCGAAAGGGCAAGCCCCCTTCTCGCATTGCCAGAGCGGAGCTGGCAAATACCCCGTCATCAAAGGTCAGGTGACGCTCAGAGAAGAACGCTGGCAGTCGCAGTACCAGAGCAAGAACTCCGAGCAACGCAGAATCAACGAAGCGGGGGACGCGCCGGGTTTCGCTAGAGGAATCAGACATTCGTCACCAAGTGCAAGGCCATTGAGGCAGGGAATCGTAGGTTAGTGATGATTTGGGGTGCATTCAGTGACACAGTTGCCGCGCTACAGTTAGCTGTTCCGACGTACAGGAGAAGCTGTGACAAAGCACATCTTCGTCACCGGTGGGGTGGCTTCAAGTCTAGGTAAGGGGCTCACGGCTTCTTCGCTCGGTCGACTCCTGAAGGCTCGCGGTCTTCGGGTGACTATGCAGAAGCTCGACCCGTACATCAATGTCGACCCTGGCACGATGAACCCCTTCGAACACGGCGAAGTTTTTGTGACTGAGGACGGCGGTGAAACCGACCTTGACCTTGGTCATTACGAGCGCTTCATCGATGAGCAACTCACCCGTGACTCCAATGCCACGACGGGTTCGATTTACTCAGCAGTACTCGCTGCGGAGCGAAGAGGTGAGTACCTAGGCAAGACCGTGCAGGTCATTCCGCATATCACCGACGAAATCAAGCGGCGCATTTCTCGACTTGGTATTGATGGAACCGATGTCGTCATTACCGAGATTGGCGGAACAGTGGGGGACATTGAAATCCTTCCCTTCCTCGAGGCCATTCGACAGTTTCGTCTTGACGTTGGCCGGGACAGCGTCTGTTACGTGCATGTGACCTTGGTGCCATTTATTGGTCCGTCTGGCGAGCAAAAGACAAAGCCAACGCAGCACTCCGTTACAGAGCTTCGCAGCCGTGGCATTCAGCCAGATGCAATTGTGTGTCGCTCTGATGAGGCGATCTCTTCTGAATTGAAGCGCAAGATTTCTGGCCTCTGTGACGTCGAGGTCGACTCGGTCATCAACTGTGCCGATGCAAACAGCTTGTACGACATTCCGCTGGTGATTCACGATGAGGGTTTGGATGCTGTTGTTTGCAAAATCCTGCACCTTCCAGACACGCCACCTGATCTGACCGAATGGAAAGCGCTTGTTGCCCGCGTTGCCGCAGCTACTTTTCCCGTGCGCGTTGGAATTATTGGCAAGTACGTCAGCTTGCCCGATGCCTATCTCTCTGTAGTTGAATCCCTCAAGCACGCTGGATTCGCTCACGGAGTCGATGTCGAGATTGAGTGGATCCAAGCCGAAGAGGTGGAGGGTCTGTTGACTGCTGGCCGCCTGAGCGGGTTGGACGGCATTGTGATTCCCGGCGGCTTTGGCGAGCGGGGGATTGAAGGCAAGATCGCAGCTGCTGGTTTCGCACGCGAACACCAAATTCCCTGCCTTGGTCTGTGCTTGGGGATGCAGGTCATGACGGTTGAATTCGCACGAAATGTTCTGGGCTTGGCTGGTGCGAACTCCACTGAGTTTGACCCCGCAACCCCGCATCCAGTCATCGACTTAATGGATTCACAGCGAGAGATAACCAACAAGGGAGGCACCATGCGACTTGGTGCCTATGTTGCTCAACTCGAGCCAGGATCGCAGGTGGCTCAGGCCTATGGCAGCACCGTGGTCTCGGAGCGGCATCGCCACCGCTACGAGTTCAATCCCGCGTATCGCCGCAGGTTTGAAGGCAGCGACTTCAAGTTCTCTGGAACATCTCCAGATGGTCGTCTCGTCGAGTTTATCGAGCTCGAAAATCATCCGTTCTGGGTGGCAACGCAGGCCCACCCAGAGTTCAAGAGCCGGCCTACAAACCCTGCGCCACTGTTTAGAGAACTGATCGGCGCTGCGGCGGAGCGCGCACGTGGGCGCAATCCTCAGTTGCCAGACGTGAATATTGACCTTTCAGCGGACTCGGCTGTTCTGAGAGACGCGTGAGCGGATTCAGCCATCTTGGCGACACCGTCCTGCACACGGGTTACGTGATTTCCCTTAGCCGGTCACAATTCCAAGCTCCCGATGGCACCCTGTTTGAGCGAGATGTTGTTCGCCACCCTGGTGCCGTTTCGGTAGTGCCGCTCCTTGAGTCTGGCGAGGTTGTTCTGGTGCGTCAGTACCGTGCGGCTATTGACCAGATGGTGCTCGAGATTCCAGCAGGCAAGAGAGACGTGCCCGGAGAACCTACTGAAGTGACTGCCCAGCGAGAACTCATTGAAGAGGTCGGGTTTGCCGCCGGAAGGCTCGACTTGCTCTCGCGGTTTCATAATTCCATTGGTTTCAGCGACGAAGAAAGCTTTGTCTACCTCGGCCGCGATCTAACTGAGCGGCAAATGGATCGCCAAGGCATCGAAGAGAACTTTATGGATGTGGTTCTGGTGCCGCTCGAACAAACACCGGCGATGATTGGCTCGGGTGAGATCACGGATGCAAAGACAGTCATCGGCCTGAGTTTGGCTATCGCTCTCTTGCGCGGGGCTTGAGTCAATGCTGCCTGCAGCAGCCGACAGTGCTCAACAGCCAGACAATCCAGAGCAGGCTGCCCTCCCGTTAGATGTAGAAGAGTTTCTGATTCACCTGCAGGTTGAAAAGGGCAGGTCTCCGCTCACAATTAGCGCCTACCGCAGAGACTTGTTGCGCTACTCCACCTTTTTGGCGGATCGCAGTTGTGCCATGTCTTCAGCCACCCCAGCGGACGTTGCTGCATATGCGGGATCATTGCGTCAGGCTGGACTTGCGGCTTCCTCTGTCACGAGGATGCTGGCATCTGTTCGCTCTTCGCATCGATGGCTAGCCGCTGAGGGAATCTACTCGGGAGACCCCGCTCTGATGGTTGAGTCACCCCGCCTGCCGGAGCCCCTGCCAAAGGCTCTGTCGGAGGAGCAAGTCATGTTGTTGCTGGACTCGGTGGAGCAGGCCGTGGTTACTGCAGAGAGCGACCCCTTCGCTCTGCGTGATCGAGCATTGCTTGAGGTGCTCTACGGAACAGGAACTCGCGTATCCGAGGTCTGCGGCATTGGGTTCGGCGACATTGACCTAGAGGGCGCGCTGCTTCGGGTAATGGGAAAGCGCTCCAAGGAACGAATCGTTCCCTTGGGTAGGCACGCAGTCAGGACCGTGGCAGCGTGGTTAGATGAGGGTCGGTCGCAGCTTGTGCCACGACTCTGGCGAACTCGTGACGATGCTGACGCCGTGTTCCTGGGATCAAAGGGGTCGCGCCTGACCCGGCAGGGCGTCTATCTGGTGCTGCAGAAGCGTGCTCTGGCAGCGGGATTGTCTACCTCTCTGATTAGCCCGCATGTGCTGCGGCATTCTTGCGCTACGCATCTGCTCGATAACGGCGCCGATATCCGAACAGTTCAAGAGATGCTTGGGCACGCCTCGGTAAGTACGACTCAGATATATACCAAGGTTGCAACCGAACGCCTCTGGCAGGCCTACCGTGATGCTCACCCTCGTGCACTCGCTCGACCCTCGGGTGCAAAATCATGAGTCTGCGACCGGTGCATCGCGCAGAGCGGTTTGTGCGATCCGTGTTTTCAGTGGCGCCTGCTCCCGAGAAGGTCCAGTGGGCTTCAAGTTTTTTGACTGAACCGGAACAGCGACTTTTTCTGCGGATGCCCTCAGTGGATCAGTCGCATTCCATTGCAGTAGCGCGTGCAGTTGCGGCACACCTTGACCAGGTTGGTCTCGAGGAGTCTGATCCCGACGCCCGATGGCTGATTGCAGCTGCTCTGTTACACGATGTCGGAAAGTCGGTCAGCGGTCTCGGCACCTACGGCCGGGTAGT
>WLLG01000124.1 GCA_009700815.1 Actinomycetota bacterium | reverse complement strand
GAGTTGCCAGATGTTGAGGCCGTCAGCGGATGGCAAGTAGGGCGAGTCACGATTAATCAGGTGCCCGTTCGCCTAACAGGTATTGATGGGGACTCTCTTGATCAGGTGCTCTCACCCGGGTGGATTGGTGCGAAACCGAAGGAAATCAGTCTGGAGGGTGTAGCGCTGGCAGAAAAAACTGCGCAGCAGCTCGGAGTGCAGGTGGGCGATCAGATTGCGGTGGAGTTTACGAGCCAAGGAATCGAGACCCTCAAGGTGGAGGGCATCTACGGAACTGGTTCGCTGCTACTAGGCGAGGCCGTTATTGACCGAGAGATCGTCAGTCGCCAAGTTCCGGCTTCGGTGGATATTGCCGGACTGGTCGCACTCAAGAACGACACTGCAGCGGCGCGCCGTTCAGTTGAGAAGCTGGCGAAGAGCTACGGAGTGAAATCGGTTTTGCGGCCAGCGGAGTTCGTGTCGAGTCGCGCTGATCTACTGCGCGGCTTTGAGCGGGTCATTCAATGGATGTTGCTATTTACGCTTCTGCAGGCCCTAGTCGGCGTGATCAATACCCTGCTGTTGTCAGTGGGGGAGCGCCGCCGGGAGTTCGGCTTGCTCCGTGCTGCCGGTGCGAGCCGCCGTCAGGTCATGCGATTGGTTTTGGTTGAAGGCGCAGCCTTTGCCGTTATCGGCACCTTCTTGGGACTGCTCTTAGGAATCCTGGCAGCCCGCGTCGCGGTTAACTCCCTCAGCAGTTTCGGAATCTCTGGGTTTGTGATTCCGGTACCGGTTCTGTTGGTCACTACAGTGGCAGCTTCAACTCTGGGAATCATTGCCGCAGCAGTTCCAGCCCGATGGGCAGCTTCTGTGCCGCCACTTGAAGCACTCGGAGACTCTGGAGGATCTGCGTCAATGAGGGGCAAGCGTAAGAAGGCAAAGACACCCAAGAGTGCTGAGCCTGTCGTTACGACAAGCCCGACAAGCCCGACAAGCCCGAGCAGCCCTGCAAGCCCGAGCAGTCCGGCAAGCCCCACTAAGCGTCGGGGGTCCTCGAGTGATGAGTTCTTGTCTGTTCCGACGTTCTCGCGCGAACAGGCGCTGCATGCCATAGCAACCGCAGCGCTAGTAACCGAAGAAGATGTGTTCTCTGTCGCAACACCAGTAGCTGTTCCTGGCCCAGAAGCTCCTCCTCAACAGGCTCCACCTGCCGAGCCCGTAGTGCCGACTGAGCCTGCAGCCGTTCCTACCTTCACCCCCGTCCAACCTGCTGCCCCGGAACCTGTGGCCGCTCCTCTTGATCCTCCTTCTCGGGCACCCGCCGCATCGTTCCCTCCTCCTTCTCCTCCTCCTCCTCCTCCTCCTCCGCTGGCGCCAGTTGAACCTCCTCCGCCAGCACCCGCCGCATCTGCCGCTCCTACTGATTCAGCAACTCAGGCTGTTCCTTCGCTACCCGCCAACCCGCAACCCGCTAATCCGGCTCCCCCCAACCTGGTAACCGAACGGGCTGCCCGTAGACCCACCAGGCAACTCTTCAGTCGACCAAACAGCAGAACCAGCGTTGCGCCCGTCGCTGCTGAACTGGTTGCTCCTGAACCGGTTGCTCCTGAACCGATTGCCACTGAACCGATTGCGCCGCCGCCGCCACCACCACCACCACAACCACTGAGCCCGCCACCCCCGCCGCAACCGAATCCGCCCGAGGCGAGCGCGCCGCCAGTGAGTCCACCGCCAGCCCAGCCTGCGAGCGTTGAGCCACTAACACCCACTGCTCAGAAGTTTGCGGCGCTAGGTGGCGAGCCGCGCCAAGACCAACCGCAGCCTGCGCCGGCTGTCGCGCAGGTTCCCGTTGGATCTTCTGCCGAGCCGGTTAATCCATTTGCTCCGGTTATCGAGCATCCTGCAGCATCAGAGGTATCGGCTGAATCCGTTCCCGCACCGGCCACTGAGCCAGCCCCTGAGCCTGTGACCGAGCCGCTGCCGATGCCTGCCCCAGAGCCACCCCCTGAGCCCGAGCCTGTGCCGATGCCTGCCCCGGCCCCAGAGCCAGCACCCGAGCCTGTGCCAATGCCGGCACCGGCACCAGCACCAGCACCCGAGCCTTGGTCCGAGCCCCTTGCGCCGCTGCTACCAGAACCAGATCCAGAACCAGATCCAGAACCTTGGCCTGAGCCGGAGCCTGAGCCAGCACCCGAGCCTCATCTAGAGCCAGAGCCAGCACCAGACCCAGAACCCTGGCCAGCACCTGAACCAGCACCTGCACCACAGCCAGCACCAGCACCACAGCCAGCACCAGCACCACAGCCAGCACAGGAACCTGAGCCTGCAGAGCCAGTGCAAGCTGCTCAGCCAGCGAAACAGCGACCGCAGCGGAACCTGTTCGAGCCCGGTGTGAGCAAGCCTCGTGCCGCTGCTGCAAAGCCGACTCCCGCAGCGAGTGCTGCGCTACCAGACTCGTTGATAGCCATCTTGACGGGCCTCGACCCTCAGTCTGTTCGTGATGCCTCACCCAATTTTGCGCCGCTTCTAGCATCGCTTCAGGATGGGGAAGCCGTGAGTGCACTGGTTCAGGGCTGGGTCAAAGGATCGGCCTGCATTGTGGCGCGAACAGATTTTCGCCTCATCCTCGTGGTGAGTCGGACTCCGAAGGCGTTGGTGCAGTCGCTCAATGTGTCCACCGTAGAAATCTCGATCAGTCAGCCTGACCGGCAGGGGTTCAGCACGATGCGGCTGCTTGATGGAACAAAGATGCTGCAGGTACAGGGCATCCGTGATGCCGGAAGTGCCAGGCAATTACAGCATGGCCAAGTTGGACAGCAGCGATCTGCGCCCGATGGCCAGAGTCAGGGCTTCTTCTAGAACAGACTGCAAAACTAGGTGCGGCAGAGTCCCGCAGAGTCCCGCACTGTGCCGCAGAGTGCCCCGCAGGGCCCTATTGCGTCAGACAGTTCTCACCGAAAGTGCAACCGTATGGCCGTCGATCTGCCCGCCGTGCGGCAGCGAAAGCTCGCTAGTTGTGGTGTCTCCTTCATCCGCAACGGTAATCACCGTAGAAGTGGCGAGCACCTGCTCGGACATCCACTTCATATGAGGGTCGATCCCCTCAGCGAGTTCAGCGGGCATCAGCAGGGTGAGTTCGATTCGATCAGTTACCTGCAGGCCCTCATCCTTTCGCGCTTGTTGAACCATGCGAACTAAGTCGCGGGCCATTCCTTCAGCTGCTAGTTCGGCAGTGACGTGAACGTCGAGTTCGACCACGGCATCGCTGCCACGCAGTGGTGCAGCGGCGACGCCTTCGCGTGGCTCAAGAGCTAACTCGAACTCCTCGGTGTTGAGCACCTGCTCCGCCACAGTGACTGTCCCATCAGGGTTCTGGGTCCAGTCGCCGGCCTTTGCTGCCTGAATGACCTGCTGAACAGCCTTGCCGAGACGCGGTCCAAGTACTGCAGCGCGAGGCCGAAGAATGAACTGCCCTACCGAGGTCAGATCGTCGGTGAGTACTACCTCTTTGACGTTCACTTCGTCGCGAATCAACGCCGTCAGTTCTGCAAGACCAGAGGTTGTGCGACTTGCCACAGTGAGCTTGCTCAGGGGCAGGCGAGCACGGAGTCGTCGTTCCTCTCGAAGCCCGAGTGCAACCGAGCACACCTCTCGCACCTGATCCATGTGCATGACTAGGTCAGGGTCGTGTCGCAGGTCGTCCGAGGTCGGCCACGGTTCTAGATGCACACTTGCATCCCCAAGGGGGCCTTCTCCGCATAGGCCTAAGTAGATCTCTTCGGCAACGAGCGGCAGCAACGGTGCGACCACCTTGACCAGAGTGCACAACACCGTGAAGAGCGTGTCGTACGCGTCCTCTTTATGTTGTTTTGTAACCGAGTCGGTGCCACTCCCGGGTGCCCAGAAACGCTCTCGGGATCGGCGGATGTACCAATTATTGAGGGCATCCAAGAACAACTGAACCTCGGCGCAGGCACCGGCAATGTCGTAGGCGTCCATTCTGGCCGTGACGGAGTCAATCAGAGCGGCAGTCTTTGCCAAGATGTAGCGGTCCAGCAAGCCTGTCGCATCCGTGCGCCGTTGTGCGGTGTAGCCGTCGGCATTCGCGTAGAGCGTAAAGAATGAGTAGGCGTTCCAGATGGGGTTGATGACTAAGCGAACTACTTCGGTGATGTCTGAAGCATCAGTTGCAATGCGCAGGTCTCCGCCGCGCAGGATGGGAGAAGACATCAAGTACCACCGAAGAGCATCGGAGCCGTGAGACTCAAATACCTCTACTGGGTCGGGGTAATTGCGAAGCTTCTTTGAGAGCTTGCGTCCCTCGTTGTCGAGAACCACCCCGTGGCAAATCACATTTGAAAATGCTGGTCGATCGAAGAGTGCTCCCGAGAGCACATGCAAGGTGTAGAACCAGCCGCGGGACTGTGCAATGTATTCGACAATGAAATCAGCAGGGGAGTGCTCATCGAACCACTGTTGATTCTCGAAGGGATAGTGCACTTGAGCAAAGGGCATGGATCCTGACTCAAACCAGCAATCGAAAACTTCTGATACGCGCCGCATGGTGGACTCGCCGCTTGGGTCATCCGGGTTCGGCCGAGTCAGCTCGTCGATAAAGGGCCGGTGCAGATTCTCTGGCCGTACGCCGAAGTCTCGTTCGATCTCGTCTAGTGACCCGTACACGTCAATGCGGGGGTACTCGGGGTTGTCGCTTCGCCAGACGGGAATTGGAGAGCCCCAGAAACGGTTTCTGGAGATGGACCAATCTCGGGCACCTTCGAGCCATTTGCCGAACTGCCCATCTCGCACATGGGACGGAATCCAGTTGATCTCTTGATTGAGTTCAACGAGGCGGTCTCGGATAGCAGTGACTTCCACGTACCAAGATGAGACGGCCTTGTAAATGATTGGTGTGTCTGTGCGCCAGCAATGGGGATAGTTGTGGTCGTAGGTATCGTGACGAATCACGATTCCAGCAGCCTTGAGGTCCGAAATGATCAGCGGGTTGGCGTCAAAGACATTCTGTGATTGGTAGTCGGTGACCTCTGCAGTGAAGCGGCCCGAGTCATCTACGGGGCAGACCAGGACAATGCCATTGGCCTCGCACACACGCTGATCATCTTCACCAAAGCCGGGTGCCATGTGCACGACGCCCGTGCCGTCATCGTCGGTGACGTACTCGTCTATCAGCACACGAAAGCTGTCAGGGTGACTAGCGAAATACTCGAACATCGGTCGGTATCGCAGCCCCCCGAGTTCTGAGCCTGTCAGCTGAGCAATCACCCGGTGACCTTCGCCAAGTTCATGCTCATATTTCGACACAGCGTTTGCGCCGATCAGCACTCGTCGGCCGGCGCGGCTACCAGCGGCAACCTCCACGACGGAGTAGGTAACTTCTGGACCCACCGCAAGAGCCAGGTTTGAGGGCAAGGTCCAAGGGGTGGTAGTCCAAGCCCAGATCTCGGCGCCGTCGCTGCCCTGAAGCGCAGTGGGCAAGTCGGCCGCCTCGCCACTGATTGCCTCAAGCGAGAACGCAACAGTCAACGCAGGATCTTGTCTCGGGCGCGTTGCGTCATCGAGACGAATCTCAAAATTGGACAGTGGCGTTTCCGCAGCCCAGGAATATGGCATGACGCGGTAGGCCTCATACACCAAGCCCTTTTCATAGAGCTGAGAGAACGCCCAAATCACCGACTCCATATAAGTGGCGTCCATGGTTTTGTAATCGTTTTCGAAGTCCACCCAACGGGCTTGGCGACTGACGTAGCGCTCCCATTCTTGGGTGAACTGAAGTACCGAGGACCGACACTGATCATTGAACTTGTCAATGCCGTATTCCGTTATCGCAACTCGACCAGACACACCGAGTTCTTTCTCGGTCTGCATCTCTGCCGGCAAACCATGACAGTCCCAGCCGAAGCGTCGCTCGACTCGTTTGCCCAGCATGGTCTGATAGCGAGGAACCACGTCCTTGACGTAGCCGGTGAGCAAGTGGCCATAGTGCGGCAACCCGTTGGCGAAGGGAGGCCCGTCATAGAAGACAAACTCGGTGTCCTGACCCCCGCCAGCGGCGACTTGGTCGACGGAGCGCTCAAAGGTGTTTTGTTCAGCCCAGCGGTCAAGGATTCGCCGCTCAATGGCAGGAAAGTCGCCTCGGGTGGGAACCGTCGGGTACGGCTGATCAGAATCGGGTGAAGCATCAGATGGGGGCATGGGCATGTGAGTTCTGGGCTCCGGATGACGTGAGGGAAGCGGATGCAGGACTACTCCGAGTTGCAGAGCAGTGCAAGCGGTGACTCATCCTACTGCCGAGCTTCAATGCCTTCTCATTGGGGCGGCCACACAGTCAGATCGAGTACGCCACAGTCAGATCGAGTCCGCCACAGGCCCACCCACCCCGAGCCAGCCCGAGCCACCCCAACACAGGCCTACCCAGAGCCCGTCCGACTACTCGAGTTCGATATCCCATCGGTCGAGACAGTCTGAACAGCGGTAAGCGACGATGTCGCCCGGTC
>WLLG01000123.1 GCA_009700815.1 Actinomycetota bacterium | reverse complement strand
CAACAGACATTACTTTCCCTCTACATTTCTGGTCTGAATAGCTACTTTTCTATCAGAGGTATGTCAGTTTGAGCTCGCGGGGAACGCGGTGTGCTCGCACAGGAAGGCAAGCTCTCTCTCAGCGACGCCCTCAACAAGTAGGTCGAGGTTCCCGGCTCATCTCTGGCCAGCCAAATGAGCCGAACTGTGCCCGCCTCAACCTGATCGTTCGGGCCAGCGCCGCCGTAGCTCATAAACCCCGTTGATCGCTCGGGGGCTTTCCTCAGAGCCCTCCGAGATGTACCGTCAGTTGCTTATGCGGGGGATTCGAAAGTCAGCGGCCTTAATCGCGGTTTTGGCAGCAGTTGCTGTTTTGGCCTCTGCCTGCGCGGGTTCGCCGCCTCCGAAGCCGTTGCCGCCGCGGCCAGGCCAAGGCCCAGCAATTGGGGAGCCGGCGTATTTGGTACGGGCAGGGATCGAGCAGGTCTATGTAACCGACGCGACGGTCGGCGGCACGGTCAGGCTCACCGGGCCGGGAACCCCCACACAATCCAAAGTCGCCGACACATTTGGCAGCGTGGTTTTCCGTGGACTCACCCAGGGAAGCACCGTGACCGTCACCGATGAGTCAGCCACCGATGAGTCAACTGCTGCATCGCAAACCGTTCGCGTTCTTGATGTTGACGAACAGCCCTCGGACGCGTTCTATCGGGCGCCGCTCATGCAGGCAGGTCTCAATTACATACCCATGCGAGACGGCACGCTGCTCGCCATAGTGGTGCGGCCACCAGTGGGCCTTTCCGTCTCTGATGGCCCCTTCCCAACTCTGATTGAATATTCCGGCTACGCCGTGAGCGCCCCGCAAGATCCGCTTGCCGACAAGGTGGCCCGACTGCTTGACCCTTCGCTGCCGGGTGATCCGCTCACTCCGGGCGGCGAGACTTTTGTTGGCGGCGTTCTGGCTCGGTTGGCTGGCTACGCAACGGTGTCAGTTCAGTTGCGAGGCACAGGATGTTCCGGCGGAGAGTCCGACCTGTTTGATCTTCCGAGTTCGTATGACGGCTACGACGTTGTTGAAACTCTCGCCCGTCAGCCATGGGTGCTCAACGGCCGCCCCGGAATGATCGGGATTTCGTTCTCGGGGTTCTCACAGATTGCTACTGCTGCTACTCGGCCACCGCACCTTGCAGCAATTGTTCCGCTGTCATTTCTGGGTCGTGTGTGGGACGTGGGGCGACCGGGCGGGATCTTCAACACTGGGTTCGCCGAGACCTGGCTGGCAGACCGAGTTGCCACTGCGCGTCCGGCCCCGTCTGATGGGGCGATGGACTACGCGAACACGCTGGTAGCCACCGACGCGAACTGCAAAGAGAATCAACGCCTGCGCTTACAGACTCGTGACGGGGACGGAATCTTCCGCAACACGGTGCTCAACCTCGAGGACTATCAGCGCCGTGACCTTGAACAGCGACTCGATCAAATAGATGTGCCCGTTTTTGGTTCGCTGCAGTTCCACGATGAGCAGACGAGTGGTTACGCCATGCTGAATCTCAACAAACTCACCGAGCGAAACCCCCGAGCATGGATGACGCTCAGCAGCGGCGAACATAACGATTCGTTAAGTCCCGACACCATCGTGGACTTGTTTCAGTTCCTCGACTTGTACGTGGCCCGTAAGACCCCTGACCTGAAGGTCGGCCTGTATCTGACCACTTCGATCATCTTCGGTTCCGGGGGAGCAGGCTTGCCGTTCCCCTCACTTGCGGGCCTGAGATTTGGTGAAGCGTTGCGTCGATGGGAGTTGCGTCCGCAGTATTCATTTGGGGTTGAACGTGACAAGGGAAGCGGCGACGGTGCGAGCGGCACTCGCTGGAAGTTCACCTCGTCTTCGTTCCCGCCCGCCGGAGCCACCACAAGCACGTGGTACCTCTCTGCCGACGGGGCGCTAGCCCCGACAGCCCCCGCAGCAGGCACTGATGGGGCTGCTGCGTATGTCTCTGATCCGTCGCGTCGACCGGCATCGAGCAGTTCGGGTTGGACTCAGGTTCCATCCAACAACGGCCTGGGATTTGTGTCGTCACCGATGGCCGCCGATGCCGTTGTGGCCGGCCCGATCGGTGCTGACCTGTGGTTGTCCTCTACGGCAACAACCACTGATGTGCAGGTGACCGTGACCGAGGTGCGGCCTGATGGTAAGGAACTGTTCGTAACCAACGGTGTGCAACGCGCATCGTTCCGACAGGTAACAGGAACCGACCCAGTCAGGCCAAAGATCGACTTCACCACTTCCTCACCGCTGCAGCCCGGTGCCAATCGGGTGCGGGTGCAAGTGCTGCCTGTGGTGCACGCGTTCCGGACCGGTAGTCGGATCCGCATTGTGGTGGCACCCGTTGGCGGCGATCGCCGAGTGTGGCGCTACAACTCAGTGGACGATGGAGTGGCTCCGACCAACTCATTGTTCTTTGGCAGTGCAACACCATCCTCGATTTCTTTGCCGATGGCTACAGGCGTGGAGCCACCGAGCCCGATCGGGTCCTGCCCATCATTTGGCCAGCCCTGCCGCAGCTATCAGCCACTCGCCAACGGCGGCTGACAACCCAAATCCCCTCGCTCTGTCTTGCGCCTGACCCCCTATAGGGGGTCAGGCGCATAACGAAACGAGAGTGGGAAACTGATGTACTCACCTTTCCACGGCCTGTCAGCATCGGGTTCCACTAGGGTTTGCCAGCTTTCGAGCAGACGCCTAATCAAGGGGGATCGCATGGGTAGTGCCTTCGATGCATTCAGATATGACGGTCTTCGGGCGTTAGTAGTCGGCGGTGCTAGCGGTATGGGCGCAGCAGTGGCCAACCTTGCCGCTGATGCCGGCGCCAAGGTCACCGTCATGGACATCGTGCCGGTTGATCACCCCGACAGGCAGTCGATTCGGCTCAACCTGTCCGAGCGCTCATCAATCGATGAGGCACTTGAGGAACTTGGCAGTCCAGTCGACGTGGTGTTCTCTTGCGCGGGGGTAGCAGATGGCACGCCGGGGATTGAACGCATCAACTTCATCGGGCATCGCTACCTGATCGACGGTCTTCTGGAGCGCGAGTGGTTGCCCCGAGGCAGTGCCATTGGGATGATCTCCTCTGCTGCGGGCCTTGGCTGGGAGGCAGAGCTTGAGCCGCTGCTGGAGTTCTTAGCAATCAGTGACTGGGATGATTCTGTTGCTTGGGTGGTCGAACACGGAAAGGCCGACTACCTGTCGATGAAGCGTGCGATGTGCGCGTACGTCGCAGCTCAAGGTGCGCCACTGCTCGCTCGTGGAATCCGAATCAATGCTGTCTGCCCTGGCCCCACTCTCACCCCGCTGGCACAGGCAAACGCCGAGATGTGGCTGGACTTTGGCTCGGACTATCGGGAAGAGATCGGCATTTCTGCATCTAGCCCCGAGGAGCAAGCCGCAGTGCTGGTGTTCTTGTGTAGCAGGGCTGCCGCAGCAGTCACCGGTCAGACGGTTGTCTCTGATTCGGGCTATCTGGCCTCTGGTCTGGCGCATTCATTCGAACCGGCAACTCCGGTTGCTGAGTTCCTGTACGGACGGTTTGGTTGAGTTCCGTGAACAGTGTCAGGGCATACGCAGTAGGAGTTCACCATGCAACTCGAAGCTAAGTCAGCAATCGTTACCGGCGGCGCCGGAGGACTGGGAGCGGCAACTGTTCGCCACCTGCATGAACTTGGAGTCTCGGTAGTCGTATTCGATCAGGCTTCGGACCGCGCTGAAGCGCTCGCAGAGGAACTTGGTTCGGGGGTCGCCGGTATCGGCGGAGACATCAACGATGATTCCGCTGTGACCGAAGCGATTGCCGCCGCCCAAAGTATGGGCACCTTGGCGGTCCTGGTGAATGTTGCTGGCGGCGCAGCAGGTGCCGGGCGCTTAGTTGGACGTGGGGGAGTGCCCCATGACAAACAGAGCTTCATTGACACCATGACAATGAATGCCTTCGGCACCTTTAACGTCACGCGCCTTGTGGCCGCTGCGATGTCTGTAAACGAGCCCAACGAAGATGGCCAGCGAGGGGTTGTGGTGAACACTGCGTCGATCGCAGGTATGGAAGGCCAGACCGGGCAACTGGCCTACGCCTCGGCCAAAGCTGCGATTCTGGGCATGACGTTGCCGATGGCCCGTGACATGGCTCCTCTAGGAATCCGGGTGTGCGCCATTGCACCCGGCACGATGGGTACGCCGCTCATGGAGATGGCCCCGGAAGCAATGAAGCAGGATCTAGTTGCCAGCATCGTCAACCCGAAGAGACTGGGACGACCCGAGGAGTTCGCGCTGCTCGTCGAGTCAATTCTCCGCAACGATTACCTCAACGGCGAGAACATTCGCCTCGACGGAGCGCTCCGGTTTCCACCCAAGTAGGGGAGTCGGTAAGACCTTCGGATTTCAAATGAGATCTAATCAACGTTCTGACAACTCAAATTCCCTCGCTCTGTCTTGCGCCTGACCCCCTATAGGGGGTCAGGCGCATTACGAAACCAGAGTGGGTAGCGCCAGTAGTCAGGAGCCGGCTTCCTTCGCCTCAGTGACCAGAAGCAGCGAGGCCACAAGGAAGAAAAAGCCGCCGATGGAGGTTCCGAGATTGTCCATCCGTGGTGCAGCAAGGCCGCCGGATGCTGGAATGACCAGCGCTGCGATGGCTGCAAGACCAAAGGCTGCAGACCCGCAAAGATTCAGCACAGCAATCCACCAGCCCGTATCGGCTGCGCGGAGTTGACGCCCAGCGGCGGCCGCTGCCGATAGTGCTACAAAGCTCGAGAGCAAGAAGCAGACCGACCCGATCATGTCGGGTGCCCAGACCCTGACGTTCTCCTGCCGAGCCGACCAACCCACGGCCATCGCCATCACAGTGGTCACGTTGAACGCAAGGGTGCCGATCAACTGAATGCCGTCCGCCCACCAGTCAGAGGATTCAGGTTGCCACCAGCGCCGAACGGCTGACCCGCTGCCTACAACACCGCTGCCTACAACACCGCTGCCCGCAACATCACTGCCTACAACACCGCTGCCTTGCCCTTCACCCACAACTTGCAGAAACGATAGTGATGCAGCGCAAGTAAAGCAGATTGCACCGAATACGAAGACGAGGGAGTCGTTGCGATCGCCGAGCCAGACAGCCACCGGAGGTAGAGGGCCAAGCGCAAAGCAAAGCGAACCCACAGAGAACAGCGAGGCAATCCACCAAGTACGCGCCGAAACTCTCGCCGAGGGGTGTTCGTGGTGGCGGTGTGGCACGTGCCTCAGTCTGTCAGGCGTGCCTCTGAAGTTCCTCTTTCCTCCTGTGTCAGAATATGAGAGTGGGACTGAACGACAATCCAATTTTTGTTGGCAGATCACTGAGCGAGAAGATTTTTGACCGTTTGCGAGGCGAGATTGACCGCCTTCGGACACGCCGTAGGTTCCGCCTAACTGGAATCACCGTGGGTGAGGGTTGGAAGGTCTTTGGGGTTCCGATCATTACCCGCAAACCTGGCTCAGAGGTGGTTCTGGGCGATCGGGTCACGTTGGTATCCCGCCCCGCCGCTACCGCAATGGGAATCAGTCATTGCGTGATTCTGCGAGTAGGGCCGCAGGGCCGACTTACCATTGGAAACGACGTTGGCCTGAGCGGGTCAACAATCTGCGCCGTTACCTCAGTGACCATCGGTGATCGGGTTCTGCTGGGATCAGATGTGATTATCACAGACTCCGATGGGCACTCGCTAGCGCCTGAGGAGCGTCGTTACGGCGGGTTCCCAGACGGCGCGCCAAACAACGCAGTAGTCATCGGTGACGATGTTTTTATTGGTGCGCGCTCCATGGTGATGAAGGGTGCAAACATCGGCGCCGGATCGGTGATCGGCGCTGCAAGTCTGGTGCTCGGAACGATTCCTCCAAACAGCATCGCTGCGGGAACCCCGGCAAAAGTTCTAGGCAAGGTCCCACCCAAGTAGTGATTGCGGAACTGCGCTGATCAATCAGCTAGCGATTGTCAGCCGAGGCACGCCTCAGAGCTGTCTCGTATTGCTCCTCGTAGAGCCTGACGATTTTGTCGATCCCAAAGCGCTCGGACAAGTCGTTGAACGCACGTTGCCGTAGTGCATTCCGCTCAGCATCATTGTCGAGCAGACTTAAAATTCCGCCGGCGAGTTCGGTCGGAGAGTTGATGTCCACTAAGACCCCGGATTGACCTTCGTCAAGTACCCACGGCACGCCACCACTGTTCTTGCCGGCTACTACGGGAACCCCTGCGCGAATCGCTTCAACCAAGGCCATAGCCATTGACTCTGATCGAGATGGGTGAGCCAAGACCGTGAGTCCAGCGAGGAATGCTGGAACATCGAGGCCCGCGACGTATCCAATAAACTCCACGCCCTCCGTAAGGCCACGCTCGCGAGCCCACAGCTCGGCTTTACCTCCGCTCTCATGACCTTGGCCTGCGAGCCGAAGGGTTGCCAATGGGTACTTCTGTCGAAGTAGTGCGAACGCCTCGATCAGTGTCGAGGTGTTCTT
>WLLG01000122.1 GCA_009700815.1 Actinomycetota bacterium | reverse complement strand
AGATCTTCTTCTTCCTCCGCAGGAAGCTGACATCCCATGTCCTTGAACAACTGAGCCACGCCGGGCTCAAGAAGATTGAGCGTGCGGAGTAGCAACTCAACCCCGCCGCGGCCAACCACCACCGGAGCTTCAAAGGGCTCTTCAATGATCGGCAACCAAACCTCTGCCTTGTTGAGCGGCGAGAACTCCAGCAAATACAGCCTGCTTACATGCCAAGGCGGAAGTTCCCCCGTGAACAACTGCAACGCAGGAGGAATCTGATCTGCGGGCACTGAGTCACGAAGCGTCACATGCGCAGTGAAAGGCCAGACATCGGGTCGGTTCACGGGCGGCACTCTGAGTTGCTCACGCAGGGCGCGAAGCGCAGCTAAGTCTCCCTGCACGGCTAGGTGCAAGGTCGGTGTGTTCGGAGAGAATGAACTAATGGGACCGAGTGTGAGCGTGAATGGCGTGGTAGCCGAACCCACTGACCTCAGCAGGCCTTGCAACTGCTCTACGTCCTGATCAGCCAAGTTGACTGGCGGAACCAAGGTCAGATGAGGAGCAATACGATCGATTCGCGGATCACCAAGAAGGGACCGAACAGCTTGGATCTTGGCCGAGAGCCCGGCGGGAGGCAGGAGCGCGACTGCGACTCGACGACGTGGCATCTACCAAGGTTACGTGAGAGCAGCGAGTACGACAGAGGTCCGATGCCGCCAAACGCCTAGGACCTCGGACCTAGGCGTTTGCTACAGAGAGTCGAACATTCGCTCGACGCAACGCTGCAGCGGCTTCAACATCTTCTGAATCGCTCGCAAGTGCCGACTCAGCAGCGCTCTTGGCCTGCTGCGCCCGAGCCACCTCGATGGTCTCGGACAACTCGCAGACATCAGACAAAATCGTCACGCGGGTGGTGCCATCTTCAGGAGGTGACACCTCTACGAACCCTTGATGCACTGCAATAATCTGCTCGCCGCCATCCTCAAGCAAAACTCGCACTGGGTGCGTTGCGAGTACGCCGATAAAGGGAACGTGGCCTGGCAAAAAGGCGATGTCGCCGGTGGTGGTACGACAAATCACCATCTTGGCTTCGCCTGTGTACGCAACGCGCTCAGGAGAGACAAGTTCGACGAGAAGCGGCATTAGGACTTCTTCTCGAGTTCTGCAGCCTTGCGCATTGCGTCGTCGGCACCGCTGACGTTGAAGAAGGCCTGCTCTGGCAGGTGATCAAGCTCGCCATCAATCAGCATTTTGAATGACTCAATGGTGTCATCCACCTCGGTGAACACTCCGGGCATGCCCGTGAAGACCTCTGCTACGTACATTGGCTGAGCAAGGAACTTCTGAATCTTGCGAGCGCGGTTCACAGTGATGCGATCCTCTTCTGAGAGCTCGTCAATACCAAGGATGGCAATGATGTCCTGAAGCTCCTTATAGCGCTGCAACATGACCTGAACTCGGCCAGCCACGTCATAGTGGGTTTGACCCACAATCTCGGGTCGCAGAATCGTTGAACTGGAGGTGAGTGGATCCACCGCCGGGTAGATACCAGCGGCAGCAATATCACGGTTGAGTTCAGTGGTTCCGTCGAAATGGGTGAAGGCAGTGAACGGTGCAGGGTCGGTGTAATCATCTGCGGGCACATACACGGCCTGCAGGGAAGTAATTGACTGACCACCAGTTGAAGTAATGCGCTCTTGTAGCTCACCCATCTCATCGGCCAAGGTGGGCTGATAACCCACGGCTGCTGGCATACGGCCCAACAGTGTGGACACTTCCGAGCCGGCCTGGGTAAAGCGGAAAATATTATCCACGAACAACAACACGTCTTGGCGCTGAACGTCACGGAAATACTCGGCCATGGTCAGTGCCGAGAGCGCAACACGCAAGCGCACTCCTGGCGGCTCATCCATCTGACCGAACACCAGTGCAGCCCTGTCGAGCACCGAGATCCCGGCTTCGACGTTGATCATGGTCTCGCCCATCTCGATGAAGAGGTCAGTACCTTCACGGGTACGCTCACCCACTCCGGCGAACACTGACACGCCACCGAACTTGCTGGCCACGCGGTTGATCATCTCGGTGATGAGCACGGTCTTACCCACACCAGCTCCACCGAAGAGGCCAATCTTGCCGCCCTTCAAATAAGGAGTCAGCAGGTCAATAACCTTGATGCCGGTTGGGAACATCTCGGCTTTAGGCTCGAGGGTGTCGAAGGCCGGAGCCGAACGATGAATCTCCCAGCGCTCAACTGCATCAACAGATTCCACGTCAAGTGGCTCGCCTAGCACGTTGAACACGTGACCGAGGGTTGCATCTCCTACTGGTACCGAAATGCCGGCACCCGTGTTACGCACTGGGGTACCTCGGGTCAGACCGTCAGTAGGCTTTAGCGAGATGGCTCGTACTCGGCTATCGCCAATCTGCTGGGCTACCTCAGCGGTGACAAGAGACTCTTCGCCGTGACCGCTAATGGTGAACTGCAAAGCCGTGTTGATCTCTGGCAGCGAACCGGGTGGAAACTCGATATCAACTACAGGTCCAGCAATGGCGACAATCTTGCCGTCTTTGAGTTCGGTTTCAGTGACCGTCATGAGAATCTCCTGGTCGGGTTGAGCGACAGCTTCGTAATGGAGCTGCGGATAGTTGAACAATGGGATGAATCCGCATGAAGTGCGGTTTGGCTACAGCAGAACAAGGTCATGTGCGAGGTGTCTCGTGGTTCGAATGTTGGGTGCGGCGATCAAGCACGTTGGGGAAGGGATCAGCTGACAAGTGATCGAGCAACAAGTCTTCAGGGCCAGACTTGTCGTCAGCTAGGGCCTCGGCGCCGCTGATGATTTCCATAATCTCGGTGGTGATTGCCTCTTGGCGCACCTGGTTCATCTTGCGGGTGTACTTGATGATGAGTTCTTGAGCGTTATCGGTGGCGGACTTCATAGCTCGCTGGCGGTTTGCTAGCTCCGAGGCTGCCGCGTCGAGCAATGCTGCGTAGATACGAGACTCGATGTAGCGAGGAAGGAGCGACTCGAGCACAGCGTTCGCCGAGGGCTCAAACTCGAACCCTGCAGTGGCGCCTGCGTCCCCCGCAGAAGCAATCGTCTCTTCAGACTCGAGGGGCAAGAAACGCCGAACCACGACCTCTTGTGTGCCGAGAGTAACAAAGCGGGTATAGGCAAGATCGATTCGATCGCATCCGCCGTTCACAAACATGTCAGTAACTCGGGCTGCAATAGCTACTGCTTCTTCATAGGTTGGGCGGTCCGTGAACCCACTGAATGAGGCGTCTATGTCAAAGTTCCTGAACCGGAAATATCCCTCTGCCTTGCGACCCACGGTCACCAGCGAATAGTCCAGACCCTTGGACCGCGCATCCTGAATCTCTTGCTCGGCGGCGCGAATCACGTTGGTGTTATAGGCGCCGGCCAAACCACGGTCCCCAGAAAGGACGAGAACGCCGATCTTTTCAACCTTTTCGATTGGTCGCAGCAAAGGGTGATCGGCATCGGCCCCTGCAGCCGCTAAGTCCTGAATGACCTCTGTGATGCGTTCGGAATAGGGCCGCGCCTCGTTGGCCCGCACTTGGGCCTTGACTACACGAGTAGCCGCGATGAGTTCCATGGCGCGCGTAATCTTTTTCGTGTTCTGCACGCTGGCGATACGCCTGCGTAGTACTCGTTCCTGTGCGCCCGGCATGGGGTCTCCCTACTTCCGATCGTCCGAAACTTCAGCGAAGCTCTGTGTCGGCGGAGTCTGGACGGACAATCTCTTCTTCGGGCAGATGAATCGGTGCACGTTGCAAGCTGGCCTCGGCCTGCGCCATGGCCTCGATCTCGGGGGCTGAGCCGTCGGCAACTGCTCCTTCGAACTGCTCAGTAAAGGCCTTGATAGCTGCTTCAAAGCCGTCAACATCTGCGATGTCGCCGCTGCTGCGAATGCCTTCGAGTGCATCGCTATGACGGGTTCGGAACCACTCAATCAAGCTGGCCTCGTAGCCGGCCACATCAGAGATCTCGATGTTGTCGAGATAACCACGAGTTGCGGCGAAGAGCACCACACACTGCTCTTCAACCGACATCGGAGAGTTGATCCCCTGCTTGAGCAGTTCGGTCAAACGGTAGCCTCGCTCGAGCTGCGCCTTGGATGCAGCATCAAGGTCAGAGCCGAAAGCGGCGAACGCTTCAAGGTCGCGGAACTGCTGCAGATCAGACTTGAGCGTTCCAACGGCCTTCTTCATGGCCTTGATCTGCGCCGAGGAACCCACTCGTGACACAGAAATACCCACGTCTACTGCGGGGCGAATACCGGACTTGAAGAGGTCGTCCTGCAAGAAAATCTGACCATCAGTAATCGAAATTACGTTGGTCGGAATATAAGCAGAAACGTCGCCAGCTTTGGTTTCGATGATTGGCAGTGCCGTCAAAGAACCACCTGGCTTGCCGGGCTCATCCTTGAGTCGAGCAGCACGCTCAAGCAAGCGGCTATGAAGATAGAACACGTCACCTGGGTAAGCCTCACGCCCTGGCGGACGGCGCAGAAGCAACGAAACCTGACGGTAGGCCTCAGCCTGCTTGGACAGATCGTCATAAACGATAAGAGCGTGCTCGCCGTTGTCCATCCAGTGTTGGCCCATGGCACATCCGGAGTAAGGGGCAAGATACTTGAAGGGTGCTGGGTCTGATGCAGGCGCAACTACTACCACGGTGTAATCAAGTGCTCCACGCTCTTCGAGAGTTGCCACCGTTTGAGCAACCGTTGAAGCCTTAAGCCCAACGGCTACGTAGATGCACTTCACACCGAGGCCACGCTGATTAATGATCGTGTCAATTGCAACGGTGGTCTTGCCAGTCTTGCGGTCACCAATGATCAGTTCTCGCTGACCGCGACCCACGGGAATGAGGGAGTCAATGGCCTTGATGCCTGTCTGCATCGGCTCTTTCACCGGCTGGCGGCCCATAATTCCTGGGGCCTGAATCTCCATGCGGCGAGACTGCACATTACTCAGTGGACCCTTGCCGTCGATTGGCTCACCGAGGGTGTTGACAACTCGGCCGAGCAGGCCATCACCGACGGGAACCGACAAGATGTTGCCAGTCGCCTTCACTGACTGTCCCTCTTCGATGGAGTCAACCTCGCCGAGCACCACTGCTCCGATTGACTCCTCATCAAGGTTGAGCGCTAGGCCAAGCAGTCCTGATTCAAACTCAAGCAGTTCGTTCACTGCTGCGTCGGGCAATCCCGAGACCCGGGCGATACCATCGCCCACCTCGAGCACGCGACCTACTTGGGTCAGCGAGACATCGGGGGTAAACCCCTCGAGGTTTTTCTTGATTGCTGCGCTGATGTCGGCAGTATTGATTGTGAGTTCAGCCATGTGGGGAAATCTCCTGCGGCGTGGTGTTGGTGCGGTGTAATCAGTGAACGGTTTGTTCACCGATGATCTCTCTGTGAGTGATAGCTATTTTCAGCGATACTTCATTACTTCTTACGATTGCTGTGCTGTAGATCTTTAGAACGCGTCCCGAAGTTGATTGAGGCGAGTTCGGACGGTTCCATCTAGGACGGAGTCTCCAATTTGGGTGACGAGGCCACCCATAACCGACGGATCAACAATGTTCTTGACCAAGATGTCCATATTGGTGCGGGCCTTGAGCGCGGCAGTCAATTCCGTCAACTGAGCATCGGTGAGGGCAACTGCTGAGCGCACCTCTGCCACGGCTTGGCCTGAATTGCTGGCAGTGCGCTGTACGAGTTCGTTTGCAATCTTTACCAAGTCAGCGGCGCGACCAGCACCAACGATCATGGAGACAATCGCCAAGGTGGTCTGGGTGGCCTTGCCGGCAAGCAAGTCCTCGATGATCTGCTGGCGGCGAGAAACCGGAACATGCTGATCGGTCAAAGCCGATCGCAGTTCGTCATTGGACTCTAGGACGCGTCCGAGTCGGAACAACTCGTCTTCAACCTCTACAAGGTCGCCCTCTGCTTGGGCAATTGCAAAGGCAGCGTCTGCGTAAGCGGTGATGCGTGTGTCGCTCATCTTTTCGTTCGCTCTGCTCTCGGTAGGACTGTGGATTCTTGCTAGTTAAACTGTGTCTGTACTGAATTCTTCGCAACGGCTTGGTTCAACAGATTGGACTCTGCGGATTGGTTCAACTGATTGAACACTGCAAGCCGCAGCGGTTTTTGATATGCGATTAGTTCTGGCTTCCGACTTGATCGATATAGGACTGAATGAGCCGCTGCTGTGTTGCCTCGTCAAGTGATGACTCCACCACTCGCTCCGCTGCACCGAGCGAAAGTCGCGACAGTTCCCCAGCTAGGTCAGACTCTGTCTGCTGGCGAGTCGACACCAGGTCTGCCGCTGCCCGCTCGGTAACACCCTGGGCATCTCGTGCTGCACGAATGGTCGTGTCATTGCCTAGTTGCTCTGCATCAGCATGCGCCCGCTCGATGATCTTGGCGGCTTCTGTGTCCGAGTCAGCTAGTGCAGCCTTAATGCTGTCCCGGTCAGTCTCGGCGGCGATTCGGGCCTGCTCCGCCTCATCAAGAGT
>WLLG01000121.1 GCA_009700815.1 Actinomycetota bacterium | reverse complement strand
GCAACGATCCTGACGCCCCCGCTTCAAGACGGAGCCATTCACTCGGCGTGCAGAAGCGCGCAGATCGAATCAAGCGGAGCGCAGGAGCAGAGCCTGACACTCGCAGACTTACTCGGTGCGCAGTCCATTACTTGCTTGACCCCTTGGGGGCAGACTGTGCCGGTGTCTTCTCTTGCCGGTAGGGAATTTCTATGAGCGAGCAGCAACCCTCAGGACCTTTCATCATCAGCCACAGCAGTGTGGACGGACCCATAGTCCGACTGCACTATGGGTTTGGCAGCACGCAGGAGTTCACCGAAGTCATTGAGTTTGACCGCGACCTTCCACAAGAGGGCCAGGTCGGCTTTGAGGATTTCAGCCGGGCCGTGCGAGTTCTCCTGCTGATCGCAGGCGTCTCGTACTACAAGTCGATTGCCCCAACTCAGATTGAAGCTCCCGCTCTGAACGCCGCCGAGCGCGCCTTGCTGCTCGCAATGTATGACGAGGGGCTGCGCGAATTTGCCTATCGAAACAACCTGCCAGTCCCGCTTCCAGTGGACTTAGTTGAACGCCCGGGCATCGCCCCCGAACTGACAGTCGACTCACCGACCGTTCGAGACGGGTCGTTGATTCCGGTTGGCGGCGGCAAGGATTCGGCGCTCGTTGCTGATCTCGTTCCCGACGGTGTGCTCATGGCGGTCAACCCAAAGGGTGCACATCAACATCTGGCAGAGCACCTTGGGCGACCATTGTTGAGCGTTCAGCGCACACTCGACCCACAGTTGCGAGAGCTTGTTGCTGCTGGTGCACTCAACGGGCATGTGCCGGTGACGGCAATCAACTCGGCAATCGCCGTTGCGCTTGCTGTGCTGATCGACCGTCGCGACGTGCTGATGGGCTTGGAGCGTTCGGCTTCGGAGCCCAGCTTGGTGATCCCCGCAGAGGCAGGCCGGCCAGAAATCGAAGTGAACCATCAGTACTCAAAATCGGCCGAGGCAGAGCAACTCCTGCGAGCTGTGTTCGACCCGATTGGTGTTCGCTACTTGTCGTTGCTGCGGCCCATGACCGAGCTTGCAATCGGCCGCAGTGTCGCCCAGCGTGGCCTTGCATCTGACATCGTTTCTTGCAATCGCGCCTTTACGCTTTGGAATGAAAACGAATCCAGTCGCACGCAACGCTCATGCGGGGATTGTGCAAAGTGCCTATTCACGGCACTGATGCTGGCGCCATCTCTGAGCCCGGATCAGGTGCGCGAGCAGTTCGGTCGAGACTTACTTGATGAGCCCGATCATCTGGACCCTGTCCGAGAACTCTGGTCAGCAGAGAAACCGTTCGACTGTGTCGGGGAGCGACACGAATCAGCCGCAGCAGTTGCGCTTCTAGCTGAACTGCCGGAGTGGAAGTCCCAGCTCATCCCCAAGCAGCTCCAAGCCGAGGCCGCTCAGGTACTGGCCGAGGTTGGGGCTCTGCCAGCTCAGTTCTTACAGATCGACTCGGTAGAAGATTTGCCGCCGGAGTACCAACAGATGATCGCCAATTTAGAGCGCTAGCTGGCATCGGGTTGCGAGAAAGCTTGCGACCCGAGGAGCTAGCGAGCCATCGGCGCACTACACACCAAGAAACGAATGGATTGACCTCATGAGACTCGATGATCTAACTCAGCAGCGGGTGGTGCTGCTCGGCATGGGCAGCGATATGCAAGCAGCGCTGGGGGCGATTCTTGCGGCGAATCCCGCAGAGATTTCCCTAGTGGACGAGGCCGCAAGTCAAGGCTCCGAGATGGGGTCACGGGCGAGTGTTCACAGTGGCTTGCACAGCGAACTTCATGGCGGATCCACCGTTCATGCAACTGCTGAGCAGTTGCCGCTGATCAGCATTGATGAGGCTGTCACGACTGCCCAGGTCTTTGTGCGTTCCCCAGGGTTTCCGAAGTATTTGCCGCAGCTTGTAGAGGCCATGGAACGCGGTGCTTTGATGACCACTCCGCTCGATCTGTGGATGGGCTCGCTTGATCCTTCGCAGCGTGTGGTCGCAGTAACTGGCACCAAGGGAAAGACAACGACCACCGACTTGATCGGGCATTTTGCCGCCGAGGCCGGACTGCGAGTTGGGCTGGCAGGCAATATTGGGATTCCAGTGTTTTCTGCTGACTGGGATTCCGCTGCGCCGATTCTTGTACTCGAGATTTCGAGCTATCAGGCAGCAGACCTGCAACTGGTGCCCTCGATTGCAGTGCTGACTTCGCTCACAGAGGATCACCTTGATTGGCACGGCGGAGTAGAGCGCTATCACGCAGACAAGTTGCGAGTGCTGAGCAACAACGGCACCGCTGCCAAGGTCATCATTGTCTCCGCTGACAGCCCCGAGGCCCTTGCTGCGGCCGAACCATTCGACCCCGTGATTGTTGTCCCCCCGCAGAGCGCCGCAGCTCTGCCGCAACAACGAGTCCAGAATGCCGCACTGGCCGCAGAAGTCGTGTTCCAACTTGGCGGTGGTCGCATGACCGAGCAGCAGATACTTGCCGGTGCGGCGCGCTCCATGCCTGGTCGCCTAGATGAGTGCCCAGGCCCAAGTGCCTCAAGTTCCGCAGCCGGAATCAGATTTGTAGATGACGCCTTGGCCTCAAACCCGTCTGCTGCTGCTGCAGGGCTTGCATGGTCACGGCAACAAAATCTGCAAACGGTGTTGATCCTGGGTGGTGCCGAACGCGGGGTGGCTGCACGTCCGCTGGCCGAAGAGGTATCGCAGTGGCCTGCCGGGCAACTCGTTGCAGTCACCCTTGAAGAGAACGGCCGCTCAATGGCTGAGCGTTGCGGAATTGAAGTAGTTGCGGCCGCAGACAGTGTTCAGCAGGCAGTGCAGTTGGGAGTCAACGCGCTCGCCGATCTCTCGCCTGCAACTGGAATTCTGCTGTTCTCGCCAGCAGCACCCACTCCTCGCGACGCTGGAAATTGGCAGGATCGATCGGCAAGCTTTCGCAAGGCCGTGCTTGAACTCCGTTAGAGTCTGCCGGCAGTTCCCCACAGATTCAGAAACGAGACTCCGTTGAGACCAGATGGCCGCGCACTAGACGAACTCCGCCCCCATAGCTTTGAGCGTGATTTCACCGCCTATGCACAAGGTTCGGTACTCGTGACCTTTGGTGAAACCAAAGTGCTGTGTACTGCCATGTTGGATGAGGACGTACCCCGATGGATGCGCAACAGCGGCAAGGGCTGGGTGACTGCCGAGTACTCAATGCTGCCCGGAGCCTCACCTGAGCGAATCCGCCGTGAGACCAAGGGCCCGAAGGGTCGTACTCAAGAAATTCAGCGACTCATCGGTCGAGCCCTGCGGTCAGTGGTTGACATGAAGGCACTCGGCGAGCGGCAAATTCTGCTGGACTGCGATGTGCTGCAGGCCGATGGTGGAACTCGCACCGCAGCAATTTCTGGGGCGTATCTTGCTCTGCACGATTGCATGACACGCATGGTGCAGGCTGGCTTGCTCAACTCGGTGCCGCTCATTGATGAACTCGCAGCGATCTCGGTCGGGATTGTCGGCGGGGAAGCGTGTTTGGATCTTCCCTACGTCGAGGATTCCACAGCCGAGACCGATATGAACGTGGTGATGACGGGCAAGGGCTTATTTGTCGAGGTCCAAGGAACAGCCGAAGGTGCGCCCTTTAGCCGTGACGAACTGGACTCGCTGCTCGGGCTTGCCGAGGGTGGCATCCGCCAGATTCACAACCTGCAGCGTGAGTACATCTCGGTCCCGCCTTCCCCTCGCAATTTCGGTCGCTGACCCGACCACAGTTCATGGCGGATCACGGCGTTCCGCGCAGGGTCGTGCTGGCCTCGGCGAATCCAAAGAAGGTTGCAGAGCTTTCGGCGACGTTCTTGGGTCTTGGCATCACTGCACCTGACGGGTCACCAGTTGAACTGTTGCCGCGCCCGGATTCAGTTGCAGATGTGATCGAGGATGCCGACAGCTTTGTAGGCAACGCCCGACTCAAGGCGACTGCGCTTGCTCTGGCAACTGCTGAAGTTGCCATTGCTGATGACTCAGGCTTAACCGTCGATGCACTTGCCGGAGCGCCGGGTGTGTACTCAGCTCGCTATGCGGGGGACGGCGCTAGCGACGATGCCAACCTGCAGAAGTTGCTGAGTGAGTTAGATCTGCTTGCAGGCATGGCAGATCCTGCACACACAGTCAGTCGGGCTGCGCAGTTTCGTTGCGCCATAGTGCTGCGCTGGCCCGATGGGTTTGAGCTCTGCGCTCAGGGTTCGGTAGCTGGCCGAATCTGCGAGCAGCCGGCGGGGTCGGCAGGCTTTGGCTACGACCCAGTATTTGTTCCGGACCTTGGCGATGGCAGGACCTTTGCTCAGATGTCACCCGAGGAGAAGCAGTCGATTTCGCATCGGGGCGAGGCACTGCGAAACCTTGCAGCACAGTTGGCGCGCTGAGGACCTGGTCGCCCCGGTATGGCGTTTGGAGCGGTTTTTCGACACATACTGTCGAAAAACCGCTCCAGACGCGGTCCCGGCAACTAGTTAGCCAGACCAAGTGCTGATCGAATCTGCCCCACCACCCAGTCAGGCTGGAAACAGATCTGCCTCCAGGTAAACCGCAGGACTCGCCAACCGGCAAGCACCAAGTCATTTTGGCGGACCCGATCAGACTCAAATGCCTGCCTGCCGCCATGAAAGCTAAACCCGTCACCTTCAATTGCCAGCATGCAGTCGGGGTAGCACAGGTCAATTCGGTAGTTATGGCCATTCGCAGTCACCCTGTACTGGGCAATGGGTGAGGGAAGCCCGGCCTTACGGATGGTCAGCACGAGGCGAGTCTCTAGATCGCTTTCTGCTAGCGCAAGGTCTTGGTTCAGACTTCGCAGAAAGCGCCTTGCTGCTGCGGCTCCGGGTCGCCCTGGGCGTGAGATTTGCAGGAAATCGTCCGTCAGTCGATCAGGGTGAGTCAGGCGCATGCGTGAGGCTCGGTCAAAGAGGACCTGCAGTTCGGTAGGGGAGACGCGCCCTGCTAAGTCAAGAATCGTTCGAGTCGCGTCGGTGGCGGGCACTGTCTGCACCGTCGTGATGTGCGCCGAGTACAGGTCGCGGCTCTGGTAGATCTGGATGCCCCGAGCTGAGCGGCCACCAGTCCGGGCAGTGCTGATCTGTGGCCGCGCTGGCGCAGAGTCGCGCAGGCCGAGCAGCCAGGCGGCGCTCAGGTGTGAAGCAACGCCACCTGTTTGCCATGCCGCAGCAAGGAGACTCCGGCGAGCCGTCTCGACTGACCCTGCAATAGCAAAAACCTGTGGCGAAAGTCTGATCAACCTGCCCTGTGCAACTCGGTGCGCAATCTGGCGGTCAGTCAGGCCCAATCTTCGAGCGCTCTCGCGGTTGATGAGTCCGTGATGCAGTGCGGCGAACTTGTTGATCTGGGCCTCGGTCATGACAGCCGAAGTCAATCGGATTGCAGGTTCAGTGTCAGCGGGGAGCGCGCCCCGTATCGCATCTGGTATCGCGTCTGGAGCGGTTTTTCGACACATACTGTCGAAAAACCGCTCCAGACGCGTCTATGCGGGCTGACAGCTTGGGCAGAACCAGATCGGCCTTCCGCCAATTTTGAGTACCTCGATGCTTGAGCCGCAACGCTTACAGACCTCTCGGTGATAGGCATACAAGCGATCCTCGGCGATCATGCGGGATCGAGTCACGCCGATCTCTGCAGGGTCGGTTGTGACAATGCGACCCATACGCTCCCCGATACGCAACAGGCGCACGGTCTCGCTCCAGAGCAGAGCGAACTCGCTCTCGGTCAGGCTGTTCGATGGCCGTGCGGGGTGAATCCCGCAGAGGAACAGCAGTTCCGCGCGGTAGACGTTGCCAATTCCTGCGATGACTGATTGGTCAAGAACGAGAGCACCCACAGCCTGTCGGGATGAAGCGAACTTGGCTTGAGCGGCCGATACATCGGCATCGGAGCGAAGCGGATCTGCCCCGAGCCGGCCGACAATCTGCTCTTGCTCGCTGGGGCTGATGAGTTCGCATCGAGTGGGGCCCGAAAGATCCCAAGCAATTGCCTCATTCTGCAGGCGCAGCCGGACCTGCCCAACGGGGTCGGGGACGGGCGCTTTCCGAGAGCGAAATTTGCCGATCAGACCAAGGTGAACATGCAGGACGTCACCCGAGTCGAACTCGCAGAACAGATACTTTCCCCAGGCCTCTGCACTCAGCAGGGTTAGCCCGTCTAGACGCTCGGCACCCTCAGCGAAACGCCCCTGTGGAGAGGATGCCAGAACGGGGTTCCCCGCTAGCGAGTCGTTGAGCTGCCGAGCGAGCCGGTGAATAGTGTGACCCTCGGGCATGAGATCAGTCTGCCGCAAGCCCAGCTCACAACCAGCTCAGCCCAGCCCAGCTCGCAACCAGCCCAGCTCAGCTCACAACCAGCCCAGCTCACAACCTGCTCAGCTCAGGTCAGCTCGGCTCGTCACCCGCCCCGCCCAGCTTGTCGGACGGAGCGTTAGTGGAAGACCACGGTGCGATTGCCGTAGGGCAGTACCCGGTGATCTAGGTGCGCCTCGAGTGCTCGAGCCAGGACCACGACTTCTAGGTCTCGGCCTTTGCGGGTCAGTTCCACGACGCCGTCT
>WLLG01000120.1 GCA_009700815.1 Actinomycetota bacterium | reverse complement strand
GAGGCGCAGACAAACTCCTCGGTCACAGCACTACTGCGTTGGACTGAACGGCGTAAGGCGAAAATCGACGCATCCAGCAGCGTGGATGCGCCACAGGTATCTGCCTGATGACCCCGACAACAGACTCGACCGAACATCCAAACGAACAGCCGGCACCGCTTCTTCAGGCCTCCGGTATCAGCAAACGCTTTGCTGGGCTCATGGCCCTTGCCGACGTCTCGATTCAGGTTGGCGCAGGCGAGACAGTGGCTGTGATTGGTCCGAACGGTGCAGGAAAGAGCACCTTATTCAACTGCTTGAGCGGAGTACTGCGAGCAGACCGGGGGACGGTGACGTTCGATGGGCAGCGCCTCGAGTCCCTAGGCCCGACTCAACGTTCCCGTCTGGGAATCGCCCGAACCTTCCAGCGAATCGAACTGTTTGGTGGCATGACTGTTCGCGATCATTTGATGGTGGCTGAACGTGCCCGCTCAGGACGCGGTGGGCTCTGGTCTGATCTCTTTCGATCCTCCAAGCCGACCGAAGAGGAGTATGCCCGTTGCCAAGCAGTACTTGACCTGCTCGGACTCGATGACGTCGAGGACCGCTCCGCAGACTCGCTCTCGTTAGGCAAGGGCCGGCTCGTAGAACTGGGACGCGCCCTGATGTGCGAGCCGCGACTCCTCTTCCTTGATGAACCCTCCTCTGGCCTAGACCGCAACGAAACCGAAGAGATGAGCCTGGCCCTAGAGACAGTGCAACGAGAACACGGCACAGCCGTAGTGCTCATTGAGCACGACGTTCCAATGGTGCAGCGCCTAGCAACTCGCATCTATGTGCTCGACTACGGAAGCTTGATTGCAAGTGGCAACACCATGGATGTGCTCGAGGACGAGGTTGTTCGCGCTGCCTACCTTGGAGTAGCCACATGAGCACTCCTGTGTTGAGCTGCGAGAATCTCGAGGCTGGCTACGGCCCCTTCCGCGCCCTATTTGGAATTTCCTTCGAGGTCGCTGAGGGAACTGCAACAGCCTTGATCGGCCCTAACGGTGCCGGCAAGTCAACAGTCGCACGAGTAGCGAGCGGACTCGTTGCTCCTTCTGCGGGTCGGGTGCTGGTCAAGGGCGTGGACATGTCCGGCAAGGCCCCCCACGAGTTCGCTGAGGCAGGGATCGCTCACGCCC
The DNA here is from genome assembly GCA_009700815.1 of Actinomycetota bacterium. GTDB lineage: Bacteria > Actinomycetota > Acidimicrobiia > Acidimicrobiales > Microtrichaceae > IMCC26207. The sequence continues at coordinate 5,487 of WLLG01000120.1, read as the reverse complement.
CAGAAGGGCGAGCTGTCTTTGCGACTTTGACGGTGCAAGAGAATCTGGAACTCGCCTTCCGAGAGGCGCTCGGCCGCAAGGGTGTTGGGGCTGCACTCGATGAGGCGTACGAGATGTTTCCTCGCCTGAAGGAACGGCGCACGCAGCTCGCTGGCACTCTCTCGGGGGGCGAGCAACGAATTTTGACGCTGGCACGAGTCATGATTCTGCGACCCGCCCTTCTGATTGCAGACGAGCTCTCATTGGGGTTAGCCCCGATGATCACCACCGAGGTCTACCGAATTCTTGAAAGAATCAAGGCCGCTGGCTGCGCCCTTCTCATCGTGGAACAACACATGGATTATGCGCTGGCCTTATCTGATGAGGTGCTGCTGTTACGTCAGGGAGAGGTCACCTTTCGGGGTCCACCAATCGAGCTGGACCGAAGATCCGCCTCGCTCCTTTCAGAGTCACTACCCAAGAACTCACCACCGAAGGACGACTCATAATGACCACCGAACCGAGCCCAGTTCCCGAGTCGATCCCCGCAGCGGTGTACCAATCACAGCGTGTGGTCACCATCGAGCAGCGACCACTAGCGGAGCCCACCCCCGCTCAAGTGGTCGTCGAGGTCAGTCACTGCGGAATCTGTGGAAGCGACCTTCACCTGATTGACGAGGGGTGGGGACAATCAGGAGACGTGTTGGGCCATGAGTGGAGCGGAATCGTTCGCTCTGTGGGTGACGCTGCGGTTGCGTTCAAACCTGGGGATCGAGTCATCGGTGTCGATTCGCCAACGTGCGGAGTCTGCGCCGCTTGCGTGGCTAAAAAGCCCTCGCAATGCGAGGATCGCGAGCCAACCACGGGCCATTTCGACGGCGCCTTTGCGACTCATGTCCTGGCCGATGCCACTACTTTGTTGCACATACCAGATGGGCTCGGGCTTCGCGAGGCCGCTCTTGCCGAGCCATTAGCTGTGGCACTGCACGCAATCACGCGCTCCGGAATTGAACAAGGGAATAGCGCAATTGTCTTTGGTGCCGGGCCAATCGGTGCCCTCATTGCAGCAGTGCTCATACGAGATGGCCATCAGGTGACTGTGGTGGAGCCAGCCGAGCAACGCCAAGAACTAGCCCGCGGCCTTGGCGCTACCGCCGTGATGCGGCCCGAGGACTTGCCGAGCTTCGACATGAGCCAAGTAGATACGCTCGCCGAGGATGCCGTGCATGTGGTGTTCGAATGCTCGGGGCGTCGCAATGCAATGGAATCCGGGTTTCAGCAGTTGCGGCGGGGCGGGGTGCTCGTGTTAGTTGGCACTGGAATCGACCGCCCTAGGTTTGATCCAAATCGCATGATCCTCTTGGAGCTGACGGTATGCGGAGCGTTCATCTATGACGCCGACGGGTTTGAGACGGCACTCGAACTATTGAGAAGCGGTTCTCTGCGTACGGATCTGCTCATAGATCAGGCCGAATACGACCTCACTGGCGTTGCAGAAGCCGTGGACAAACTTGTTCGGGGCGAACATTCCGGAAAAGTAATGATCACACCAGGAGGAGTTAGAGAATGACTGATCAAACCGACAACCAGACCACCGACAGCCAAAGTACAAGCAGCCAAACTGACGCGCAGCAGCTCTTTCCAGCTGGCATACCTCGGCTGAACCACATCGGGTTATCTCTCCCTGCTGACGCCCTGAGCGCAGAAGGCCGAGCTGAAATTCTTGCTTTTTACGGCGAGTGTTTCGGCTGGAACGAGCTGCCTACCGAGACTCTTGATCGAACCAGAATGGTGCTTGCAGTTGGCCACTGGGATCAGTTCGTATTTCTTCACGCAGACGAAGAGCCTATGGCGTGTCCCCGACTTGATCATTTCGGCGTCTCGGTGCAATCCCGAGCCGATCTGGACTCAGCCTGGTCTCGCGTGGCTAGTTGGGCGGAGCGTGACAGTCGAGTCGATGTCATCGAGCCCGCAGTAGACGACTTTGAGGTACTGAAAATTCACTCGTTCTACGTTCGATTCTTATTGCCAATGATGGTTGAAGTTCAATACTGGGAGTTTGCATAACATGTCGAGTCATCCGATCAGACACGGAGCATTTGTCCCTCAGGGATGGAAGCTTGAGTACACCGGCATCGATCCTCGTCAGGCTTGGCTGACCTCGGTCAGCTGGGCCCAGCATGCCGAGGAACTCGGATACGACCACCTCTGGGTCTATGACCATGTAGAGACGGTTCCTCGCCGTGAGCGAACTCACTGTTTTGAGGCATTCACGATGCTGGCGGCGCTGTCACAGGTAACCGAGAAGGCAGAGCTCGGGCAACTCGTCACCTGCGTGGGATACCGCAATGTGGGACTGCTAGCTAAAGAGGCCGCCTGCGTAGACGTGATGTCGAATGGTCGACTCATCCTTGGAATCGGCGCCGGCTGGTTTGAGCGTGAGTATGAGGCCTATGGATACGAGTACCCCTCGAATCGGGACCGCTTGGCTCTGCTCAACGAGGCCCTTGAGGTGATTCCACAACTCTGGTCAGAGGAGGTGGTCAGCTACGAGGGACAACACATTCAACTTGATGGTGCCTACTGCGAACCACAACCGCTTCGTTCCCCTAGGCCGCCGATCTTGGTGGGCGGTGGCGGCGAAAAAGTGACACTGCGGATCGCCGCTCGTCATGCAGATATGACCAACTGGCAGGTAGGGCTGGACTCATACATTCATAAGTCGAGCCTGCTTGACGGATACTGCGAAGACATCGGACGAGACCCTGAGTCAATCATTCGCACTCACGGGCCAGACTGTCTCATAGTCAACTCACAAGCCGAGCTTGATCAGTGGCTCGAGACCAAAGATGGGGGCCATCTTTGGGGTGCTACGGACCATGAGGAGTACCTGCGAGACAACTTTGTGGGCACGGTAGAGCAGGTTGCAGAAAAGGCCCAAGCCTTTATCGATGCCGGTTGCTCCGAATTCATTCTGTGGTTTCGGGATGCACCTTCTTATGACTCAATGACTGCGTGGATGCAAGGTGTCGTGCCATTACTCCACTGACGCTGGTGTCAGTTAGGGCTGCTGTCAGGTAGTGTGTTGACATGTCGCGTCGAGTAGCAATAGTGGGAGTCGCGTTGTCCGACACAGGACGCGTAGATGAACTCACCCCGTTTCATTTGCATGCCCAAGCTGTGCGGGGAGCCATTGCAGATGCAGGGCTAAAAAAGGAAGACATAGATGGGTTTGCCTCGCATGGAACTGGCACGCTGCCACCAATCGAGGTAGCTGAATACCTCGGATTACGGCCGACTTGGTTCGACTCCACTGGGATTGGTGGGGGAACCTGGGAGGTCATGGCGGCCCATGCAGTTGATGCCATTAGCAACGGCCATGCCGATGTGATTGTGCTGTCCTATGGATCAACGACTCGAGCCGATCTCAAAAAGGGCCGCCGCACAGCAAACCTGAGCTTTGGCGCCCGAGGACCGATTCAATATGAGGTCCCCTACGGCCACACCCTGATTGCAAAGTACGGCATGGCAACGAACCGCCACCGCTACGAGTACGGAACCACGATGGAGCAGCTAGCCGAAATAGCGGTCTCGCACCGTTATAACGCCGGCTTCAATCCAGATGCCTACTACCGCGAGCCAATCACGATCGAGGAAGTACTCGATGGTCCAATGATTGCCGACCCGTTCACCAAACTTCAGTGCTGTATCCGCTCAGACGGTGGCTGCGCAGTTGTGTTTGCTGCTGAGGATCGCGTGGATGATTGCAAGACTGATCCAGTCTGGGTACTGGGCTCAGGCCAGCATGCCTCGCACAGTTCCATGTCGGAATGGGATGACTTCTGTGTTGGCCCAGCAGCCAAAGCGGGGGCCGACGCGTTTGCTCGCGCAGGTGTGACTCCTGCAGACATCGACCTGTGCTGCATCTATGACGCATTCACCTTCATGGTGCTTGAGACGCTCGAAGATTTGGGATTCTGCGCCAAAGGCGAGGGCGGGTCATTTGTTGAAGATGGCAAGCTCCGCATCGGAGGCGCGTTACCCACAAACCCCGATGGCGGTGGGCTCTCTGCCTGTCACCCAGGGATGCGCGGGCTGTTTCTGATAGTGGAAGCCACTCGTCAGCTACGAGGGGATTACGCCGCTGCCGGCACACCGGAGCGGCAAGTGGCTGCAGCCGAACTGGCCTGCGTCTCGGGCACCGGCGGCTGGTTCTGCGCCAATGGCACGATGATCCTGGGTTCTGCCTAAATCAGTTCTGGCTCAATCAGTTCTGGCTCAATCAGTTCTGGCTCAATCAGTTCTGGCTCAATCAGTTCTAGCTCAGGGCAGTTCGGGAGCAAATACTGCCATCGTGACTTCATCCGTGACGGCCTCGGTGCGAAAGCTCAGCCTCATGCCGATGCTCAGCTGATCGGGAGCGCAGTCCACTACTCGAGTCATCATTCGGGGACCTTCGTCTAGGTCCACCATCGCAGCGATATACGGAACTTGTTCCCCGAATGGAGGCAGGTCATTTCGGTAGACCACCGAGTGCGAGTACAACACCGCTCCCCCGCCGGCTTCAACCCAACTCACATCCTCGCTCCAGCAAAAGGGGCAAAACGGTCGAGGGTAGGAATGGTACTGAGAACAGCTTGCACACAACTTGAGTAGGAGCCGTCCTTCTCTGAGGGCAGACCAATAAGGCTCGGACTCTGGCTCAATGGTGGGGAGGTCAAATCTGGGGCCGGTAACTGACACGAGCGTCAGATTACCATCACCGCGCTGCCTTCGCTGCCCTACGCGCTCGTAGCAAGATTTCGGTCGTTCTGAGCTGTCATACGAACCTCGGCACCGACCATCTCTTCGGCCTCTAATCGAGCTAGAAAGCCAGCCTCTTCAACCCGACCATACGCTCGGCCGGCACCCTGAGGCAGATCCACCACGAGTAGACCCCACTGAGCAGATCCATCTCTGCCGTGCACCACCGAATAGGTCGCAATTGTGGCAGGGCCTGAATAGCTATCGACGAGTGGAAGCGGAGTCGGCGCAGTCGGCGGCCCTGCCGGCTCTACTGCTGGCTCAGCTGCAGCCGAGGAAGGCTCAGTGCAGTACACCGCAGCGATGTGCTTGGTCATGTGCATGCCCACCCCAGATACCAACCCGAATGAGCCAGGGTCTGTGCGTAACACATCAACCATCGCAGCAATTGAGTGAGACAGGTAGTTACTTGCAGGACCTCCCGCATAGGGCAGGCCGCCTGTCACAGTCAGCGAGCGGTCTGCACTCACTAGATCTATTCCAAGGGCATCAGCCGCAAAGTGAACCGAAGAAGCAAAGCAGGAGTACAGGTCGAGGTGATCGATTTTTTCGATGCTCACATCGGCTTGCTGTAGAGCAGAACCAAAGGCTGTACTCATCGCCTCTGAACGAGACAAGTCCGGATGCTCTGCGAGATACACCGCGTCAGTCGCATAGGAGGAGCCACGCAGATACACGCGACGATCTTGAGGGACTCCTAGGCGG
>WLLG01000012.1 GCA_009700815.1 Actinomycetota bacterium | reverse complement strand
CAGGCAATTGAGTACTGCCTACAAGAGGGAAAAGTACCGAGCGGCAGCTCAATCACCGTGGCCTATTACGAGAAGCCGCTGAGTTCTTTTGTTCGGGTGCTCAAGACCTTTAGCGCAATTGGGACCAAGGGCATCAGAACGTTTCCTCGTGCAATGGAAGAATCGCTGCGCCGAAAGCTCTGGGTCTCATACGGGATAGATCGGGCCCTCAAACAACTGGGTTTCGCCCCTGCTCGGCAAACACTTTTCGCTGAGCACCATATGAGCCACGCCTCTGCAGCCTTCTACCCCTCGCCTTTCGACTCCGCCGCAGTGCTCACATTTGATGGAGTCGGAGAGTGGGCCACATCCTCAATCGGCTTCGGTAGCGGATCGAATATTGACCTGCTGCAAGAAATGCGGTTTCCCTCTTCGCTCGGTCTGTTGTATTCAGCGTTCACTTCTGCCTGCGGCTTTGGCGTCAACAGTGGTGAGTACAAGTTGATGGGACTCGCTCCTTTTGGCGAACCCCGATACGTCGAACGAATCCTGAATCAGGTCCTCGACCTACGAGAAGACGGTTCCTTTACCGTCAACTTGGACTACTTCGACTATCTGGCAGGGAAACGCATGACGAGCAGGAAGTTCGATCAACTCTTTGACGGACCTCCTCGACAACCTGAGGCCCCGATTACACGCAGGGAATGCGACCTCGCGCGCTCAATTCAGGTGGTACTCGAAGAGGTGGTCCTGCGGGTTGCCAAACACGCACACAAGCTCACCGGCTCAAACCAGGCCGTGCTTGGCGGCGGCGTAGCGCTCAATTGTGTAGCGAACGGGCGACTTCTTCGTGAAGGTCCCTTTGAACAGATCTGGGTGCAGCCCGCAGCGGGAGATGCTGGATCGGCTCTTGGTTGCGCCCTCTGGGCCTGGCATGAAGTCTGCGGCGGCGAGCGAGAGGACCCGGCAGGTAAAGACTCCATGATGGGGTCGCTGCTCGGCCCGCTACCGGCAAGTGCGAGCCCCAGTGAGACTTTCCCCGCGCTTGGGCGGCCATGTGAGCAACTAACCGACTCGACTGAACTCGCAACTCGTGTGGCTGCACTGCTCGCTGATGGGGTAATTCTTGGCCTGTGCTCAGGGCGTATGGAGTTTGGTCCTCGCGCTCTTGGTAATCGATCGATTCTGGCTGACCCACGATCCCCTGGCATGCAACGCCGTCTCAATCTGAGCATCAAGAATCGCGAATCCTTCAGACCATTTGCACCGATTGTCCTTGAGGAACGATCAAACGAGTTCTTCGAGCTAGACGGACCCTCGCCCTATATGTCCTTTGTCGCTCCCGTGCGTGGTGCGCTCTTACCAACAAGCCAGGGAACAACCAATCCGACACCCTCAGATCAGATTGACCTGTCTGAACGTCTCGACCAAGTTGACTCACCTTTACCGGCCGTCACTCACGTAGACGGCACTGCGAGAATCCAGACTGTTGATGCTCAACGCAATCCGCAACTCCACAATATTTTGAGCGCCTTTGAACAACTGACTGGGTGCCCCGTCCTAGTCAATACCTCGTTCAACGTTCGAGGCGAGCCAATCGTGGCCACTGCCGAAGATGCCTACCGCTGTTTTATGACCACGCAGATGGACTGGCTACTGATTGATGACTGCCTCTTCAATAAGAAGGAGCAGCCGGATTGGACGGGGCTTCGCGCAAAACTGGTCGCAGACTGAGCAAGCTTTGTCGTCTATCCCCGACTGTTCTGAAGGTCTTGCAGAGTCGGCTGTAACTCCTTGAGCATCCGCTCGGCGACAATCTTTGAACCAAGTTCGTTGGTATGAACCGTGTCCCAGTAGATCGGTTCAGTTTGACCATCAAAGACACCTGATAGGTCGGTCACACCGAGGGCGCCCAAACCGGCACGAACGACGTCCGAGGTCTGGGTCCAGATTTTAACCGAGTCCCCGGTGACTTTGACTGCTGCAAGAGTCTCTGTGTCAGCTGCAGACTGCGGTTGCTTTGCGCGAATATCTGGCTGCCAAAAGATGAGCACGGGCACCGAGGACAGCTCCGAGAACTTACGTATGACTTCGATTCCCTTGCCATAACGAGTGAGAACCGCCTGGCCTGAAGCGGCTGGAGTGAGTTCTTTATCGGGGGTGCGAGTCTTGCTAGGAGGCAGCAGTGTTTGGCTGGGGGCGGAGTCGCGCTCGGCTTTAGCGTTAGCACGCTTGCTCAGGACTGCATCGAGCTCGCCGTCGATGAGTGATGCGGGCCGAGTCGAAGCACCTTTCCCTTGTGCAGCAAGTACCCCTTGGAGTGAAACATCATTTGCGCCGTCGTAGATCACAATGAGGTCGGGTTTCTCTCCTGCCTCAAGTTGCGCAATCAGAAGCATTGCTGACTGCCAGTTCACGGTTGCGGGCACGGCAAAGTTATGGATTTCTAAGGCGACGCCCTGGTCTTGCGCCAGCTTGACCAATTCAGAGGGAATGGTGTGTTCGTCTCGCTGTCCGGCACCAAATGCCGCAGATCCGCCAAAGAACCAGATGACAATCGGCTCACCCAAGGCTGGGTCTGGCTGAGTGCTGGCTCGTTCCCCGTCGCGAACGTTTATGTACTTCGATGCCACATCCTTGATCCTCCAGCCTCCAACTGCAGCGTTGAACTCCAAGTTGTTCCACGCGTCCAGCAAATTGACCCGCAGGTTCTGCGCCCAAGGTGCATCTTTGAATGCCGGATCCTGCTCGAACGGGCGGGTGAACGTGCTCGGTCGGTCCTGCTGGGTTGCAACCTCCTGATCCGAGTTGGTTCGTGACAGCTTCACTGGCCCAACACCCATGAGTAAAGCGACCACAACGAGGGCCAACGTCGGAACTAGCAGCCTCAGATGGCCTCGCCTGCGGACGCTCCTTGTCGGCCTCGGCTCCCGCATGGCCATGCTTTGAGCGTGCTCAGGGCCACCATTAGAACGCCCACGGTTCTCTGTTTGTAGATCAACCCAGGCAGAACTTCGGGTCGCCCAGCCTCCATCGAGCGGAGAATAGCCAAAGAGGCGCGAGATCCAGCTCAGTGGGATGACCACAAATATCATGATTGCGCTACCCAAAATCGCTGTGACTGCTTGGCCGACGAAGCGCGCCGCTCGTGCAACCCCTGAATCAATCAGATGCGCCGTACGGTGAGCCCGCGCGTACATTTCGAGTAGTCCTGCAGTCAGTGCACCTAGCAACAAAAACGTGAGCAACGAGGGCGCCCGGTACCACAGCAACATCGATGCAAGCAGCGGTCCAAGGGCTAGGCCGGCTACAACCGCTTGTCGTTGCGGCCACTGCACTGGCAGGGACCAACGAATGAAGGTTCCATACGCGAGGATCGTTCCCAGAACAACCACCGCAAACGGGTACACGAACCCGAATCGCAGAGCCGCCACCCCTAGTACCGCAGCAAGGCCTATGGCGAGCAACGAGCGCAGTCGGTGAACTCGCAGGCTGCCCTGCTGCAGTAGGCAGATGACGAGCATGCTCAACAGGAGCAGCGCTGCTGCCCGTGCAAGATCTTGTAAGGAACCGAATCCGATTCGAGCAACTGCAGCGCCACAGCCAACAAGGAGCACTGCAGCGAACAACAACGGGTTCGCAACGCCACCCGAAGTTGTGCTCACCCCACGGTCAGACCTCGTCCCCACGTTTAGATTCTACTGCTCCGTCAGTTCAGAAGCGCTCCGGGCCTCTGATCCAGAAGAATATTGCCCTTGAGCGTCTTTCGTAGCCTCCCGTCCAGCAAAGAACCTTGCCGGAGTCATGCTCTGCGGGGGCCGATCAACGATTTGGGTCGGCTTGACACTTGGGTCTGGCCGGCCTTGATGGAGTTGGTGAACGTAGCCCTCAAGATCAAACTCGTAGCATTCCACCTTGCCCTCAGGGGTTTGATCGTCGGCAAAATAGAACTGTAGGGGAATCTTGGAGGGAGCAAGGATCCCGTGGGCGGCAAGGCGGACCTGGTCGGAACTGTTATGAGGCGAGTAGTGGATGATCCCCGACACCATCAAGATGAGTTCCCCCGCTACACAATCAAAGCGCAAACCTGCCGCTCGGACGGAGTTCAGAACCTCGTTAAAGGTAGAAGGGACATGTAGGGACCGAATCAAGTTCGTGTAGCGATGAGATCCCGGAACCACATGCAACGTGCCGTTGAATTCATCCATGTCCACAAGAGGAATCCAGGCGTAGATACTCGTCGCTATCCGCTCGTCAACTATCGCGTAATCCTGATGAGGACCCGGTTCATCTAGCGTTGAAGGTGGCTTAACAGAGAAGTCGAGACGCATGAGTTCAAGCTGTTCTTGGTCAATGACCTCAGCAATCTTCGGAGCTAGCAGCACTTCCAATTCCTCGTTTATGAACGTGCGCACATCCTCTTCAGGGATCAAGATGGTGTGAAACCAGGCGTCCCCGATCGGGTGATTCATCCGCCTCGCCGCTTCGGCAAAAATTTCTTGCCCGCGTGCTACTTCCTCTTCTGAGAGCACCACTCCAAGACGGACAAAGCCGTCTCGTGCTAACGCTTGGGCCACTGCGGGGTCCTTGACTCCAACGATCTCTCGGAGTGGAGCAGGTACCACCTTCGCACCCTTCACAGGGATTTCGGATAACGGCCTGACGGCAACGTTTCCAAAACTGCCAAGATCGATTTCGTGGAGGGCTCCGATCGCAGTGGCAGTGCAGAGTGCCTCTGAAGCCCAGCCGAAACTCTCTTGAGGTCCGCCGAAGTAACAGACAGCTCGCTCCCAACACCCCTCGGGAAGTTGCCGCTGCAACAACATCTCGGCAAGGTTCGCACAATCTTGTCGCGCTGCGTCAAAGAGCCTGAGCACTCGTAATGCGTCTGCGAGTTCAAGATCGCTACGGAATTCATCAGCGGCTGCCATGTCAACAAGCCGCGAAATAATCAGGCTTCGCAACCCTGCGAAGCGCTCGATTCCCTCCCGGGCGGAAACCGCAATACTCCGATAGAGGCTGGTTCGACTTCGATACCAGTGATCCTCTTCGACTTCAGTGCCTTCTTCAACGACAGATGCCACCCACTCGATAGCAGAAGCTGGGGCAAGATTTGGCCCGAGGTAGCGGATGACATTTGCATTCACCGTTACGTCAACGTCCGATGGACTCGCCTCGGAGTTCTGCCAAAGCTCAACCCGTCTAGAGCGAGTGCTCGTGGACCGCTCCGAGCGCAGTTGCCAGCGGTACGCCAAGCTGCGGACCTCGGGCCGCGGAAGCATCCAGGTATAGAACCTTCCTTGCGGGTCGCGATTAGCCAAGAGGACTCTTTGGTTTGCAGTTCCTGCGGAACTTCCTACTGCGAGCGAACAACATGCGGTGTCATCCGCATCGGGCGGGGTGTAGTCATGGAGTTCAGCAGCCTTAGCCCAATAGCGCCACAGTCCAGCCCCTTCACGTTCGCCGAGTAAGTACTGCGCAGCACGCTCCTGCATAGCTACGGCAGCAGGTAGGTCAAGACCCTGTAGTGCAAGTGAGGTCAGCGCAGTCACAAAGTTCACACTGTCGGGCTGCCAGTTCGGCGCCTCGAGCAGGGAACTTGCGTAGGAAGGGAACTCCCCCGAGGCCTTCTGCTCAGCAAAAAGCCAAGTAGTAGCAAGTTCTACAGAGGCTTGAATCTGCTGTTTCATGGAGTTTCCCCCTGACTCGGAACGCATCTAGTCCTCAGATCTCGACTGGCAGGTGACCGCAAAACTCCTAGATAGTGAGGATACCTGAGCATTCCCGATTAGCTTAGGGAAGATATGTAACTCATCCCGGGGACGGATGAGTCGACCAGTAAAGGCATTCAACATGGGTCTTCTCGATAGGTTCCGGAGTAAGCCTGGAACTCAAGCAGTTGTGCAAGAGAGTCAGCCAGAGATCCCGGCGGCGGATAGCCCAGATGCCGAGGTAGAAGAAACAGCCCCGGCCCCGCCGAGTACCGAGGTCGATCCCAACCGCCCGCACCTTGGAGAATGGCTCGATCTGCCGGTCGCTGAAGTCTCCAACCACCCCGACGCGATCGAACGAATCTACGACGGGACGCTTGATGGGATGTCGATTCGCGGAGTTTTCACCAAGGAGGAAGTAGCCACTGGGGTTCTCCGTGCTCGCACCCATGCAGCTGAATTCAATGACTATGGCAAGCAGATCTTTTTTGGTACTGCGATTGTCGGCGCTGATGATGACCGCTCCGACTACTACGCCGCTGCTCCCATCATTAATGACCGCGTAGACGAGCTTTTTGACGTGGACTTTGTGGGACGCATTGGGCAGGTGCTGTCGGCAGTCGGTGCAGGTCGCCCCGCTAGCGTGCCGTCCGAAGAGGGCAGAGGCAACTACGTTCCCATCACGATTCGCTTTCTTCCGCCCGACGGTGGGGTTATGCATGCTCATACAGCAAACGAGTTCTGTAACGCTTGGGGGTCGTACGAGCATCTGCGTGAAATTGCGCGAATGTGGAACTCGTTGAGCTACTTCGTTGTTGGCCAGAAGCCAGACAAGGGTGGCGAACTCGTTCTCTACGATCTGATGTGGGACGACACTCCTGAAGATGTTCGGGCGTTGCCAATGAGCGAGGAGCGCGATGCTCTTCTTGAACGCTTTGGACGAACACCCATCGATCTAGATGTGGGAGACATGATCCTCTTCACAGGCGGAAGGATCTGGCATCGGGTTGAACCCGTCTTTGGCACGCAAGAGCGAGTCACCATCGGAGGGTTTGCGGCACTGTCGCAGGACGAAGAACAAGTCTATTTCTGGAGCTAAGTTCCAGTCTTAGACTCAACTGCTCAGCAGTGACTGCAGGTCTTCAATTCTCAGCTCGACAGCTGGGATGGTGATCCGAGCGACCTTCTGGCCGTACCGATCGTCACCATCTCCGTGCCAGAACTCAAAGAAAAATCGCTCGTCGATCTCCCAGACCTGCACGTCTAATCCGTCCTCGTTCGTGCCAACCTGCTGATGCCACAGGGTCGTGACCTCTTGAGGAACCATCACAAACTGAATTGCCAGACGGCGCTGATCCGTCTGGTTTGGCGGCGAATAATGCACGAGCGCATCATCGAGGATGACGGCATGGCCTGCTGGAACCTCAACCCTGGTCAGCAGTTCGTCAATTATCCCTTGTTCGATTCCACCAAAGGCCTGATAGGCCCACATGCCGCGCCGGCTGCGAAGCGAACGGTGGCTGCCCTCAAGCATGGACATTGCCCCGTTGTCGAGCACGCAATCTACGAGCGCAACCCAGACCGAGACTGAGGCATAACGCGACTCATCAACCACCGAGAGATTCTGGTGCGTGGGCACCACTCCAGTGCCGGGCAGTTTGTTCACGAAGTTTGCGATGAGTGGCCGGTAGTCAACTAAGACTTTCTGGGCCTCAGGGCCAAGCACCGAGGTGATCAGATCAAAGGCTTGTCGCCGGAACTCCGGCCGCGAGTGGATAATGCTGAACTCGGCGTAGGTGTCGTTGTAGTCCTCTGGCCTGCTCGCCCCACCCAAAGACTCTGCAATGGAGTCATATCCCGCAACTAACTGATCAACCTGGCCCAGCGACAGCAACGGCATGACTACATAGCCTTTGCGGTCAAACTCGGCCTGCTGATCGGGGTTGCGAAGTACTGCTCGATCAACCCGGCAGGACTCAACAGGGAGAAATCCGAGTTCCGTTGGCGATGACATAACGACATGCTCCCCTAGTTGGACCCACTTTTGTGTTGATTGTAGCGGGATGCTGCACAGATACACTCGGTACTGATCCGCAACTACCCCTGAGCACCTTCCCCGTTAGCTTGAGCACCTTCCCCGCTCGGCAGACCTGCAGCGGCACCTGTGAATTGGCTACGTTTGGACCGTTAATGGGGTTTCAACCTGTTGCCACCTGACAGAGTTTGCTGTATACATAAATCCATGAAGAAGGTAGGCGGGGGCCATAATTTTGCAGGTTTTGCCCAAGTGGGTCTCTGTGGAGTGGCCCTTGTGGCAGTAGTAGCGGCAGTGCTGTTGATCAAGCCCGCTTCACCGCCGATTCAGAATCTCGCTTCCGTAGTCGCACCAACCACGGTTCCTGTCACCACAACCGCGTCTCCCCCATCTACGCTCCCACCCGATCCGCAGTTTCCCCAAGAAACAGTCGACGATCACGATGCTTCTAAAGCGTTGTACGGCTGGGGAACCGCCCAACCCACTCAAATGCGTGCCACGGTTCATTACGGAGGCACCTCAACGTTGCTGTCACCAGAACGCAGGCGGCTGCTCGGAGAGCAACTCGTTCAAGTGCGAGAGGCGGCTCTCAAGGTTGGGACCGTGGCAGAGGCCGAGAAACTGGGATTCGTCCGAAACTTCCAGAGGATCAACGGCCGAGGGTTTGAATACATAAACTGGTCTCGCTTCAACACCAAGCTGGACTTATCTCGACCAACGATGTTGGCCTTCGACGGGGACAGCCCAGACTCTCGGGTGATGTCCGTGGCTTACAACGTCCTAGGGGCAATGGCCGATGGGCCTCCCACGGATTTGCCATTGGAAGTTATCCCCTGGCACTACCACTCGAATCTCTGCGAGAAAGACAACTCAATCGTCGGCAGTGTCGAATACGACGCAAACGGCAATCCCTACCCAGAACAGGCTCAGCGCTGCAAAGACTTGGGAGCTGTGTTCCGCCCCGAACTCAACCATTGGATGGTTGACCTCTGGGTGATTCCGGGCTGGGAAAACCCGTGGGGCTTGGTATCGAGTAAGCACCCGGACATGATGTTTGAACCCACACCTTGGTTCACCTCGAACAAAACGGGAGAGGTCGACGGGTTCGGCCTGTACTGCGAGATTCCCGCTGGTGCAGACCCAGCGCCAGCTTCCAAACCTTCCTGAGACAGAGGTAGGGCCTCAGGCTCGAGAAGCCGCGTATCGTCTAGCAATCTCTTCAAACGAGAGTTGCTCAACGCTGTAGTCCTCGATCTCGATGAATGGTTCTCCTGCGGGAATGTCACCAATCATGAAGGTGTAATAGAAGTCATCGGGAATCTCAAACCCCTGCACGAGCCCCTCGGGCGACTTATAGAAGTGAATAGGAGTCGACCCCTCTGCTAGGGCGTACAGGCTGCCAACCACTCGCGTGGAGTCCGAGTTGTTTGGTGGCGTTCCATGTAGCACTCGAATGTCATACACCATGGCTTGGCCAACCTGAATCGGAACAGTCACCATGAGTTCGTCACGGACTCGCTCATGCTCGGCTTCCCACTCCATGGGAAATCCAGGGCTTCCTCGTAGCCCAGTCAGCCACTTATGACTGCCTGGAAGCACCTTCATCTGACCAACTTGCTCGGTGACTTCTGTCAGCGGAATCCACACGCCCATTGTTGGGTGCACGGACTCGTCAGCAAGGATCCAATCTTGATGAGGAGATACCTCGGTGTCTGGGCCGGGATGCTTGACCATGAAATAGCCAACCAGCGGTTCATAGCCTTCGATGACCTGATTGAGCAGCGGCCAGACAATGGCTCCCACTTCGTCATTAGCCGCAGCCTTGTACTCCTGATCCGGGCTCATCAAGCTTGGGTAGTACCCAGTGTCAATGCCTGAATTCAAACGCTTGTAGGAGTCAAGCAGGGCTCGAACCACCTCGGGAGAAGCAAAATCTACGATCACATACCCGTCGCGCTGGAACGCAGCATCATGGTCTGGGTCTCTGAACGTGGACTGGGTCACGGTGTCTGCATTTTCAAAAGTTCTTGAATCGATCACAGGTTCCGCCTTGTTCGCATCTTTCAACCATTCTAGCTACAGCCCCATAAAAAGGCCCGATAAATCTTCCCAGCCCAGTCCCTGCTGCACCCTCTGACCTGTGCACAGAATGCCGGGCCCCCATCCCGTTGGGGCCTCAGACCGATAGAATCGGTCATGCTGCTGCAGTGCAAAGACGGCCCTGATTGACTGGAGAGTCCTGGATGAGCCAGCAAGGATCAAGCGAAGCTTGTGAATCCCGGCCAAGAACTCACTTCGTTGACGAGTCCATCAACCAAGAATTGGCTGATCATGGTTTCGCCGTGCTGCCGAACTCGCTGAGTTCTGCGACGGTAGAAGCCCTCGCAGGTTTGTATCAAGGGGTTCTCGAACAGGTCGGCCGAGACAGTTCAGGTGTGTTTCTTCCATCCATGATGATTTCTCGACTCGACCTGCGGGCGCAGCTTTGGGATGGCGTGCGAAGCATGCTCGGCCCGCACTTTGACCCCTTGTTCAAGCCGAACACGACCACCGTGGTTGGCGGATCTTTTGTCTCTAAACCGGGTGCTCAGAACAGTGCTCGCAACCCTCATCAAGATCCGTCGATATTTGATGAGACTCGCGAGGTGAGTATTTCACTCTGGATTCCCCTGACTGATTCCGATAGCTCCAATGGGACGCTGTACCTACTTCCAGGAAGCCATCGAATGCGTAATCGCGTTCGGCCGCCGGACGTGGACTCGCTTGACTCAGAGGTCAGTACCTATGCGCTGAAGAAGTCAGTGCCAGTGGAGCTCTCTGCGGGCCAAGTACTGGTCATTGACGGAGCAGTTATCCACCATTCTCCCGCCAACACCTCGAACGCCGAGCGTGTCGCTGCCATCTGTGCACTCATACCGCCCGACTGCGAAATGCGCTACGCCCGAAGCCAGAATGGGGCACTTGCAGGTACGGCCCAGATCTACAACGTCGGCCCAGAGATGTACCGCTCAGGAAACTTGATGAGCCCCGAGTTAGACCCAGATTGCCTAGTTGAGACTCCCTTGTACCGCCCAGCGAGCATGGCAGACCTTGAGTCCTCGCTCTCCTCCGAGTGAACATCAGCCAGGTCAGGAAGCTGTTTGCACCGACCAGTTGGTTTGAAGCTTGAGACCAGGCCGAGCCATGACTTCGCCATCGATTTTCATCTCTGCCGAGGCGACCGCAAGGGCTGCAGGAAAGACCTGATCCAAATGGCGGTCATCCTGCGGGAGTACCGCAATGCGGAACTGAAACCGGCCCGTTGCCATGGGCACCCGAGGAACTTCAGCGTCAATGACATAGGTACCAGGGGTGGCTAGAAAATCCGAGGGGCCAAGCTCCCTCTCTGCATAGACTGCTCGCTCACTGGTAAATAGCGACATCACTAACACACCCTCGCAGGGTTCATGGACTGTGATCTTGGCTCGAATCGTGATGGCTTCTCCCGACCGAATGACCTCTGGAATCGCCTCAATGGAATCAATCTCAACCTTGCCCGCAATCGTGGGCGGCACCCTGAAGTCCTCGAAGGTCGCGCCTGCTTCAGGGTCTAACTCGGTGGTGGGTTCCTCGCCGATGTACTGCTTCATGGCCTCTGCAGGAGTGCCATCGACAACGATCCGACCGTGATCCAACAGGATGACGCGCTCACACATCGAGTTCACAGCCCACAGATTGTGTGTCACAAGTACCAACGCTGCGCCCGAGGCATTCATTTCTCGAATGCGTTCCAAGCTACGTCGTTGAAAATCAAAGTCACCCACCGAGAGGACTTCATCAACGAGGAGCAGGTCGCAGTCAATTGCCGTTGCGACTGCAAAACCGAGCCGGGCTCGCATGCCTGTGGAGTACCGCTTCACCGGCATATCTAGGAACTCTGAAACCCCAGAGAACTCAATGATCTCGTCGTATTTTCCGCGAATCTCGGACTTTGACATACCCATGATGTCTCCAGCAAAGAACACGTTCTCATGGCCGGTCAGTTCGGGATCAAAGCCAATTCCAAGCTCAATGAGAGAGGCAAACCTTCCATTGACAGTTGCATGACCGCGACTGGGTTCTACGATGCCTGCGAGCACTCGCAACAGAGTTGACTTGCCCGCACCGTTATGGCCAATCAGGCCCAATGTGTCGCCAGGTTGCATGGTAAATGAGATGTCATTGAGTGCCCGGAACGTAGTGGACTCAGCGGCCTCGCCGCGCCTGCCTGGAATGAGAGCACGCGCGTTGGTTCGCTCCTGGCTCAGCCTGTATTCCTTCGTAACGTGCTCGACGTGGACGAGTGGTTCTTGAGCCATCTCAGACCACGTCCACAATTCGATCTTCAATTGCCCGCAGATAAAAGACTGAACCCACTAGCAGTGCCGTACCAATAGAGAGATGCAGAAGAAGAAGATTGAAGTTCGGCCAGATCCCCTCAAGCGATACGGCCCGTGTCGCCTCTGCCACCACTGCGACTGGATTGACGGTGCCAAGAAACTTGAGAGTCGAGGGAATCTGCGACTCGGGGTACAGAATTGGACTGGCCAAGAACAGGACCTGGCTAATGGTTGGCATGGCATGAGCCACGTCCCGAACGAACACAGTAATGGTGGCAAGAAGAATCGCGATTGCGACGGTGTACACCAGAAGCACAGCGATTACTAGCGGAAGCGCTACCAGAGTGATTGAAGGCGAGATGCCTTGAATCCATGCAACCCCCACGATGGCCACAAGGCCAACACCTAGGTCTAAGAGGGCTGCAACGCAGCCAGAAAGGGGAATGACTTCCCGGCGAAAGTACACCTTGCTCAACACCGAAGATCGATCGATGAATGATGTCGCCTGATTCAAACCTGCTGTGAAGTAGCGCCAGACAACTATGCCGGCTACCACAAAAGACAGGTAGGGAATGTTTCCACCAGAGACGTTGAGGATTTGGCTGAAGACCACTGCGTAGACCAGAACCAGCAAAATCGGCTGCGCGATACCCCAGAACAGAGACAGCGCGCTCTGGCGGTACTTACTGTGTAACTCGCGTCTCGCAAAGCTGACTGTTAAGCGGGCCTCGCTGCGTGCTCGCCTCAGGTTGGCAGCAGAGAACGGCCTGCGTGCGTACCGCGCGGCAGGTTCGACTGTTACGTCGGTCATGTGGGCCAAGCCCCCCCGGGGCGCCTTCTGGTCTCTTGGTCTACGAGATCCACCGGTAGAACGATACCAGCGGTTCCTAAGGGATCCTCATGGGAAGACAGCAATGAGCAACCCGCCTGACCTGTGTCCCGAACTTCAGACGGACTCAGAACCCACCGAGGACTTCCTATGCGGCGAACCCTGCGAGATTGTCCTGCTTTGGTCAAGGAATTCAGCCGAGGTTGTTGGAGGCCGCTCACCAGAGATTTTGCCAAGTGACTGTAAGTAATCGGGGCGCGCCCGCCAGTCGATCTGGCGGAAAACGTCGGGATGAGGGACTTCAAGCTCTTCAACACTGTCGTCACTGTCACAAAAATACAGCGAGAGCGGTGCAGATTTTGGGGCGTAGGCCACCGCTGCGGCATAACGCGGCAGGTTGGAGTGATTCATATCCGACCCGTGCGCAAGGGCCATGTCGAACACAACTGCCTCGCCAGCCAAGACCGGAACTGTCTCGGTATCCTCGAAGCTCAGTTCAAGGAGGGGGTCTTGTGAGTAACGAGGTGTCATCGGGACTGATCGCGGACCGGTGTCAACCTGATGGCTCCCCCGGATCACGGCCAAGGCGCCGTTGCTCTCGTCCACATCCACTAGAGGCACCCAGATGCAGACCGCCCGGAACTGCGACTCATCGAGGAGGCGAAAATCCCTATGGATCTCTTTTTGACTGTCCTGTCCCGGGCCTTTGACGATGAATGAGGACATCACCGGCTCGTAATCTACGAGTAGCTCGCTAGCACCCTGGGCAAACGCAGAACAGAGAATTCGGTGGATTGCTTCGCGTTGGGCAGACTCAAGTGCGGCGGCGGCAGTGTCGTAAAATCCGGTCCCACCAAAGGTGCCAAGCTCATCGAGTTCGTTGCGTAGTTCCGCTACCTGCTCGGAAGAGAAAAACGAGCGAGTCACGACTCCCTGCTGCAAAAACTCCTGGTTTAAACCAACATCCTGAAGCACGGGTCCAGGCTGAGATGGAGTTGTTATCACTGTCACCTGCTGCCCCTTTCGCGTCTACTGGCCATGCCAATGATACTAAGGATCAATGGCACTCAAGCATCTGGTGAATTTTCATCAGGCAGGTTCGGCATGCATGCTCCGGCTCAAAGGAAGCTGCCAGGGCCGCTGTCACCGTCGGATTTGGCGCTTTCGTTGCTAGCGTAAAGGGGTAACAGGGGTCCCAAAGGAGCAAGAGATGTGCGGCATTGCCGGGATAGTCGGAGCAGGTGCAGACGCGCTTGCTGACCGCGTCCAAGTAATGATCTCTGCTCTGAACCACCGTGGGCCCGATGAGCAAGGGGTGGCGGTGTTTCAAAACGCCGTTCTGGGCAGTGCACGCTTATCCATCATCGACCCCGCTGGTGGCCACCAACCGCTCTACAGTCCCGACCGGCAATTCGCTACCGTTTGCAACGGTGAGATCTACGGATTCGAGCGTCTCAGAGAGCAGTACTCGCAGTATCCGTTTCGGACCGGATCCGATTGCGAGGTGGTACTGCCGCTCTACGAGGAGTACGGGTCCGACTTTCTTCCTCGCCTTCCGGGAACCTTTTCATTAGCTGTTTGGGATGACCGCTCGCAGACTCTTCTGATGGCGCGCGACCGATTCGGTGAGCGGCCGTTGTACTACTCCACTACCAGCGACGGGCTCTTGGCCTTTGCATCGGAGTCGAATGCCTTACGGGCCGCTGGGTTCGGAGGGATGACTCCTGATCCGAGCATGGTGGCCGAGATGCTCAGGCAGGGATATGTTCCATCGGGTCAGTCCATCTGGAGCGATATCGAATCGATTCCACATGCCTCACGCCTCCGCTGGTCGCTCGGAAACACACCTCGGGTAGACCGCTGGTGGACTCCCCCCGAAGTGATTGATGGGATTTCCGAAGATGAGGCCGCTCTGTGGTTCCGAGGAGCACTCGACAATGCAGTGCAGGAGCAACTCGAGGCGGACGTTCCTGTTGGAACGTTCCTCTCGGGTGGGATTGACTCCACCACCGTGGCTGCACTCGCAGCAGCACATCACCCAGACCTGCACGCCTTTACCTTTGACATGCCCGGCGAGTCAGAGGTTGCATTCGCACGCGATACAGCAGCAAAGCATGCAATGACGCTGCATGTGCTCACCCCCGACACCTCGAATCTTGCAGATGAAATCCTGCAACTTGCCACTACCTGGGATGAACCGTTTGGCGACTCCTCATCGCTGCCAACCAGCCTGCTCTGCAAGTTCGCTCGTGAACACGTCAAGGTGGCACTCACAGGTGATGGTGCGGATGAATTACTCGGGGGCTACTTGGTTTGGGCTCGAGGCACCTTGGAGCCAGGGACGCCCGGAGCCCCAGCACTGAGTCAGGAGTCCCTGAAAACCACAGCTACTCCGGGCAAAGCTGCAGGCTCTGTACTGTCCAAGATGAAGGCTCAACTTCGGACCCGGCGAAGCGCAACAGCTTCTTCCGTATCAAGCCGAGGGGTGAGCAGCGGATCTGATGTTGCGCGACGCTACGCCTCGTTCCGGCAGTACTTCACTGCAAGCCAACTCGCAGACTTAGGCCTACCCGCAGTCAGTGCCAACGACGTTGACCTCTCTACCTACAACTACGGCACAGCGGACGACATCAGCCGGTTTGATCTAGACCACTATCTGCCCGGAGACATCCTGGTGAAGACTGACCGGGCATCCATGGCTCATGGCCTTGAAGTGCGATCCCCGTTCCTTGACGTCAAAGTTGCCGAGGGGTGCCTAGCATTGCCAGCGCACCACAAGGTGAACGAAACCCACGAGAAGTTGCTGCTGCGACGAGCATGCGGTGACCTCTGGCCGGCCTCTGTCTCTGACCGAATAAAACAGGGTTTCGGCTCGCCTATGGCCTCTTGGCTGCAACTACCCGATGTGGCTGAACTCAAGCATGCTCATCTGCGGGACCCCAGCTCGGCGTTGTTTGACTTAGTCGACCGAGACGCAGTGCAGTCCCTGAGCGCAGACGACGATCAGCGCACTTGGAACCTGCTCATGCTGTCAATCTGGTGGTCTCGGTGTCGAAGCATGGTAAGCGCCCCATGAGGAAGGACCGTTCGCTTGTCAGGTCAGGGCAGTGGTGGGACCACAAGATTCCGCCGCTGATCGCAGCAGCAGTACTGGCAGTTCTGCCGGCCACGGACCCGAATGGGTTGCAGCTGTTTGTGGATCTCATCTTATTTCTTATTACTGCAGTAGGAGTGGCCGCTTTTGGACACGTGGTCAACGATCTGGCCGATATCAAAACCGATGCAATCGCTGGTGCCCCAAATCAAATGGCGGCACTGTCGACTCAAACTCGTGCGGCTGTGGTCGGTGGCACCGTGGTGTGTGGCCTACTCCCGTGGATCTGGCTGCCTCACACCTCTGCAGCGCTGAGCTTGCTTGGGATTGAAATCCTCCTCCTGCTCGTGTACTCGCTCAAGCCGATCCGGTTGAAAGATCGCGCAGCGGCAGGAGTGCTTGCCGACTCGCTCTACGCCTATGTGGTGCCGGTCCTGTTGAGCATCGCGGTGTTCACCCAGGTTGGTGGCATCTCTGGTCCAGGTTGGGCCATCACCCTAACTGTCGGAATGTGGGCTCTTCTGATGGGATTGCGCGGCATCCTCTGGCATCAGGTAGGCGACATTGCGCATGATCAGCGAGCTGGACTGAGCACACTGGCCACCAGAATCGGCGTGACCCATGCCAGGCGAATTCTTGGCGTCATGGTGATTGTTGAGTTTGCAGCGGCCGCTCTTGCGCTGATCGTTGTCGCTCAAGGCACTGGCGAGACATGGCTACCAGTCTTTGGTCTGGGCTACGTCCTGTACCGCATGTTTCAGATGTCAGTGCTGTGGTCCGAGCCAGTACACCTTCGATCCCTTCGGCACTCCGGAGGACGAATTCGGTTCCTTGGCTTTGTGCTGCTCAACGAATTTGTCGAGAAGTGGCTACCGCTCGCCGCACTTATCGCTATTGCACTCAGGCTGCCACTGATGTGGTTCGCCGTGCTGTTGTATTTGGTTCTGTTCGACAACGCAGCGGTTGAGTTCCTGCGACGTGATCTTGCGGCCCTACCCGATGCCATGAACAGGATTGCTCACGAGCGAAAGTCCCGAGCAAATATTCGACAAGTCGCTGCTGCTCGCAAGGCCCTCGTAGCGGCAGGCCCCGCATCCGTCACTGCCGAAATCCAAAATCGATGCCGGTGGGTGTTTGTCGTATGCGGACCAGAGATGCACACCGAGACTCTTCGTACAGCCGTGCGCCATTTGGGTCCGCTCACCTCACTCGAAATTTGGGTCGTCACCGATTCCACTCGCAATGTGCGGCCGATTGACCCTGAAGGCATCTATCAGGTGGTTGATGTAGCAACCCCCGATCACTTCGATGACCACCAGGCCAGCATTTGGCTCAAGACAGGTATCCACCGCCACCTACCAGTTGGGGAATGGTGTTATCTCGACACTGACATCATTGCTGTACGGCCTGGTGTTGAAGAGATCTTTGAGCACCGTAAGGGACCCGTTGCGTTTGCCTCTGATCTGACCATCTCGGTGAATCAGGTCGATCGATTCAGCCCATGGGCCATGAACTGCGAGTGCACCGGCCACGGCGACACTCACAGTTGTTCACACCTTCGCGAGCAGATCAGCGAGCGCTTCGGTGTTGAGGTTCCAGGCGATTGGGTGCATTGGAACGGCGGCGTCTTTCTTTTTGGCCCTGATAGCGCTGAGTTTTTGGATATGTGGAATACACGGGCGATCGCATCGTTTGAGTGGCCCGAATGGCGGACCCGTGATCAGGGTGCGCTCATTGCCACGGCATGGACGCTCTCGCAACAGGACTGCCCTCGGTTGCCGGCTGAATTTAACTTTATTGCCGACTTAGGTAACGGTGACCTGTGCTTAGACCCGCAGCTTGGCTGGGCGCTGCACCCTGCTGGGCCTTGGCATCAGGCCCGCCTGATGCATTTGTACACCAGTCGTCTTGAAGACCCAGAATGGGAGCTAGGTCGCGACGTCGAAGCTCCCGTGATTCGCCAGACTCTTGTACGAACCAATCGCTGGCGCCGCTTTGAACTTAGGCAGAAGGCTCGAGACGGTGCTGTGCAAGGCCGGCAGAAGCTGGGTTATGCCATGGTCGACGCCTACTGGTGGGCCGAAGGTTGGATTGGCCTTATCTGGCTCAAAATTCGTCGGCAACCTCAGCGACTAAGACTGTCTCGCCTGCGGGCAAGCTTTGGACGGCGACTCGGAACCAAGGAACGCAGCGCATGAAGATCCAACAGCGGATCAGTAAAAAACTACGCGCCGTCACAAATCCGAGTTCAACGCCTGGCCAAGAAATCCCGGCAGAGGCCGAACGGTCTTTGGAATCGCGATCAGAAAAAATTGCTTCGCTTGCTTTCGAGTCAGCTTGCTACGCGCCGACCGTGTCAATGTATTTTGATCAATTCGGTAAGGTCCGGGCTTGCTGTCAGAATACGGGCGCTCTCATGGGAGACGTTGCCCAGCAATCGATCCGAGACATCTGGGAAAGTGCGAGTACTGCACGGATGCGCTCTGCACTCAAGGTTGGGGATTACTCCGAGGGGTGCGGATTTTGCGAATGGCAGGTGAACCAGGGCGACGAGGCAATCGTGTTCGCTCGGGTCTTTGATGACCACAGGCTGACGCAAGAACATCCCCGCTGGCCAGTGCAGATGGAGTTTTCAATGACGAACTCCTGCAACCTGCAGTGTCAGATGTGCAACGGAGACTGGTCCTCCTCAATCAGGACGCATAGGGAGCACCGCCCGCCCCTGCCTGTGGTCTATCAAGATTCGTTTTTTGAAGAGCTCGCAGAGTTCCTGCCGCACCTCGAGAAGGTCAACTTTCTGGGTGGTGAACCATTCCTCGGCAAAGAGCCGCTACGCGTTATGACGATGTTGGCAGAGTTGCCTCAACCTCCAGAGGTGGCGGTGACAACCAACGGTACACAGTGGTCGAATCGAATTGAGCAGATCTGCGAGCAGCTGCCGATCTCATTTGTTCTGTCTCTTGACGGCATTACTGCCCCTACCTACGAAGGCATTCGCGTTGGTGCCGACTTCGAACAGGTGATGGCAAACCTTGAACGCTTTGAGTCGTATGCAACACGGCACGGCACCAAAGTCAGCTTGGCCCATTGCCTGATGCGATCAAACTGGCATGAATTTGCGCAGTTCCTT
>WLLG01000119.1 GCA_009700815.1 Actinomycetota bacterium | reverse complement strand
GCCACGCTCATGTAGTCCAGATTAGAACAGGGAGGTTGCACCCTTGCCTTCACAGACCTGCTCAATCTGCAACTTGTGACCCGCGTTGGCTCGCGGGGTGCTGTGGGACGTACCTTTAAGATGTCATGGTTGCGCCGGCACTTTCTCACCCTGTATCGATTGGCACCCGAGTCTCTGCCTACGTTGCACTGACCAAACCGCGGATCATTGAACTCCTCCTCGTCACCACTATTCCCACGATGGTGGTCGCAGAGGGTGCGATGCCGCCGCTGTGGTTGATGCTGGCCACGATGATCGGTGGTTCGCTCGCAGCAGGCGGAGCAAATGCGATCAATATGTATGTGGATCGCGATATTGACGCAGTCATGGATCGGACCAAAGAGCGCCCACTCGTCACTGGGTTGATCACTCCTAGGGCGGCGCTTACTTTTGCGATTGGAATCGAGGCCCTCGCGTTTGTATGGCTTTGGGTCATCGTCAACCCGCTCTCAGCAGTCCTCGGTTTATCTGCATGTTTGTTCTATGTATTCGTCTACACCTTGTGGTTGAAGCGCACTTCAAGCCAGAACATCGTCATTGGCGGGGCCGCTGGGTGCATTCCCGTTCTGATTGGCTGGGCGGCAGTCACGGACTCAATTTCTGCCACGTTTAGTCTGGCCCCACTGGCGTTGTTTGCCCTGATGTTCTTTTGGACTCCGCCACATTTTTGGGCCTTAGCTATCAAGTACCGCGAGGACTACGCCCGGGCCGAAGTGCCGATGTTGCCCGTAGTGGCAACTTTTCGACAGACCACCACGAAAATGTTGGTGTACACCGTGCTGGTGTTTCTTTGCTCGCTTCTCTTCGGGTGGGCGGCCGGTATGGGACTCTTGTATTGGGCATCGGCGGTGGTGCTGGGGGCTTTATTTATATGGTTTTCAGTGGACGTCATGCTCACGGAATCCCCTGCCAAGGCCATTCGACTCTTTACCTTTTCGATCACCTACATCACGTTGTTGTTTGCAGTGATGGCGGTTGACGTACTACTTCGCAACGGATGGTGAGCTGAGGGTTTTCTTTGGCGGCCGATGGCCGATGTAAGGTCAACCCTCAGCGGTTGGACCGCTGTGCCTAGAAATGACTACTAGGTACAGAAAATAACGAACTTGGTTGAGGAATTCTCCTGCGGGGGAGCCTCACGAGGGCACGACACACATGACACTGACTGACACAAGATCTAGCTCCGACACCCCACCTGCAGCAGCAGGCTCACCTTCCCCGACCGCTCTTGAACGAGTGATTGGTACCGGCGAGCATGAGGCCATCGGACGAACCTTCATTATGGGTTCCCTTTTACTCATGGCTGTTTCGGCTGCTGCACTGGCTGCGGGCGCTCTCAGGTCACTGAGTGACGGTGGACCACTCGACGTCACCGACAACCTGTGGAACAGCGCTTTGGTTGGAATGGTCCTCATGGGCGCAATTCCATTGCTGCTTGGGCTAGCAATCTGCCTCATTCCCCTGCAGGTTGGTTCGAAGGCCATTGCCTTTCCCCGAGCAGCTGCGCTGTCGTTGTGGACCTGGTTGGTTTCTGCAGTCATCTTTGCCATCAGCCTGGGACTAGATGGTGGAGTCGGGGGAGCTGACTTGGAAGCCTCCCGATTGGGAATGCTCTCAATGGGTTCGATGATGGTGGCTCTCTCACTCGGCGCAGTCTGCGTTGCCACCACTGTGCTCTCGCATCGGCCTGTAGGCATGAGTCTGGCTAGGGTGCCGTTTTTCTCTTGGTCGATGTTGGTGGCAGCACCAATTTGGATTCTGACCTTTGGTTCAACCACGGCGCATGTGTTTCTTGGACAGATCAGCCAGGCAAACGCAGCAGGCCTTGCACTTCGTTACGAGGCTGGTGTTGCTTGGTTCTTGCGGGCACCTTCGGTCTACATGCTCGCTATTCCAGTTCTCGGCATCTCCTGTGACCTTGTGGCCCAGGGCTGTGGGCGCAGGATTGCCCGCTACGGAACAGTTCAAGCGCTGATTGCAATGTTCGGCGTGTTCTCTTTTGGTGCATGGACTCAAACCTCGGGTGGCCGAGAGAACATCCTGTGGATTGCATTCGTTGCCCTCGCCGCTGTGCCAGTACTTGGTCTGTTGGGGTTGATCGCCGACACGCTGCGCCACCAGAAACCTGCGGTCTCGCCTGGCTTGATCGGGGTACTCCTCGCCTTTTTGCTTCTGCTTGGAGGGATGCTCGCAGGGGTTCTTGAAGCGCTCAATACTTCGGGCTCTGGAACCTTGTTCAGCTTTGAAGCCGTGGGACTTGGTTGGGCGCAGAGCTTGTTCCTACTTTCGGCAGCGTTTATCGGTGGACTCGCTGCACTGTCAGCTTGGTCACGTGTCGTGCTTCGAGCCTCGGCTCCCGGAGCCATTGCTAGCGCTGCGATAGCGGCAGGCCTTATTGGGGGTGGATTACTCGCCACTGTGTTCCTGATCCAAGGACTCACCGGATTTGGTCTGAATCTCTCGTTCTACAACGTGTGGGTAGCTGTGGCTGCGGCAGTGCTCGCTCTTTCTGCCTTGCTCGGACTCATGCTTACGCTTGTCACGAGCAGGGGGCATGCCCGCCAGCCCGTCACTGCTGGCGCAGCTGGACTTACTCTGGAGTGGGCGCAAGCGGAACTCTCGCCCGAGGATCAAGCGCTCGTAATGAGGACAATCGTAGCGAGCCCCTATCCGCTGCTTGACTTTCGATTCACCGGCGAAGCAGTAGAGGAGGACAAGTAATGTCAGATACAGCAACCCTCTCACCTCCCGAGGTGGACAGTCCGCCAGAGAGCCCCCAAGCTGCCGTGGCCCCAACACCAGCGTTACCACCGACCATGCCACGGCGACGTGAACTGATTTTCGGCACCGTGTTTGTGACCGCCGGCGTTGCCATGGCCTTGCTCACTCTGATTGGCAGCTACCTAGCCACTCGTGATGCGGCCGGCGCTGCTTGGCTCGCAGACAATCAGATTGCGCTGACTCAACCCAACATGCAGATGCTGACCATGGTGATGTCTGTGGTCACCATGCAGTGGGCCGTCTGGTCGATCTGCAGAGACGACCGATACCACACCTACTTGGCCATCGGCGTCACGATGCTGCTGGGCATTGCCTTTGTCAATCAGAGCACGTTCTTGTTCAAAGAAGCTGGAATCGCTATCACCCAGCCCGAAGGACCGCTCTTTTATGCAGTCACCCTCGGTCATCTAGCCATGGTGATTGCCGGGCTGGTGTTCTTGTTGCTGATGGCCTTTCGTACCCTTGGTGGGCAGTATTCAAGCCGTCAGCCCGACGGTATCGGGGCAGCAGCAGTGTTCTGGTACGCCGGAGTTGCTCT
Source organism: Actinomycetota bacterium (assembly GCA_009700815.1). Classification (GTDB taxonomy): domain Bacteria; phylum Actinomycetota; class Acidimicrobiia; order Acidimicrobiales; family Microtrichaceae; genus IMCC26207. The sequence goes on along the minus strand of WLLG01000119.1, from coordinate 3,295 downwards.
CTATGCGGTGATCTGGTTCGCCGTCTACATCCAGAAGTGAGCTGATAGATGATAACTAGAGGATCAAAATACTTCTACGGTGCAGCAGCGGTCGGGCTATTGATGGCGTTCGCCTACGGCATGATTACTGGTGCTTCGAACAACGGCGGACTGAGCGAGGTGCTCAGCACAGGTGGCCTCGTTAACAGCATCGTTGGCCCCCTCACCTTCGGATACAAAGGCTGGGTTGGGGATCAAATCGGATACTCCATCCTGTTGTCATTTGCCGGAGTGATGGCTGTCATCGGGGGCTTCCTCACTGCCTTCCGCGATGGCGATGCAGAATCACTGATTCAGATTCAAGGACCTGGCACCAATTCGGACAACGCAGATCTGCGAGTTGTGACTCCTCAGGGACTCAGCTACTGGCCCATCGTTGGTGCGTTCTCATTCGGGTTGGTCCTAGTTGGTGTAGCGATGTCTGGGCTCCTAGTCGGCATTGGCTGCCTAGGGCTTGTCGTGGTCGTAGTCGAATGGACAGTCCGGGCTTGGTCGGAGCGTGCAACTGATGACCCTGAAACCAACCGGGCGCTGCGCAAGAAACTCATGCACCCAATAGAAATCCCGGTAGCGGCAACCGTGGGTGCAGTAGCGATCGTGTTCCTGATGTCTCGGATTCTGCTTGCAGTCTCAAAAACAGGAGCCGCGATTGTCATCATCTTGGTGGCCGTTATTGTGTTTGGCGTGGCAATCTTTTTGTCCTCGAGGCCACACCTCAAGCGTTCAGTCCTAGTAGGCGCCTTGCTGCTCGGTGCAGTACTGCTGCTTGCGGGCGGAATTGCTGGCGGAATATCAGGACCACGAGAGTCAGAACATCATTCAGGAACCGAAGAAGGAATCTCCTCGTTGACATCAGGCCCTAGCGGGCATGCATCGTCAAACGAGAGTACGAGCCTCGACCGTTTGACAGTCGAGTACTGAGAGGTTGTACGTGCGGAACAATCGCAAGTCATATGTCATAACGGGAATCTGTCTGGCCATAGTCCTGGTGCTTGGGTACCTATTGGTCACCAATATCGGATCGCCAGTTGGTCGTCCGCTCACCACGTTGAGCCCGCGAGGTGACAAGTCTCAAGCCATCCAGAACCTCATCATTCCTGTGTTCGCAATAGCTGGCGTTGTCTTTATTCTCGTTGAGATCGGCTTGGTGTTCGTCGTAACTCGCTTTCGGCGGCGCTCCGATGAGGTAGACGGCAAAGATGAGCCCGTGCAGTTGCATGGGAACACCAAACTTGAGCTTGGTTGGACAATCGCTCCAGCACTCTTGCTAGCCGTGCTTGCCGTGTTCAACGTCAACACAATTCTACAGATGGACGATGCCACCGACCCACTTGAAGTAACAGTGATTGGTCAGCAGTGGTGGTGGGAATACCGTTATGACCTTGATAATGACGGGGCCCCGGACATCATCACAGCAACCGAGGCGGCAATTCCTGTTGGCCGCGATGTGCGGTTCAAGATTCAGTCCAATGATGTCATCCACAGCTTTTGGATTCCGGCACTGTCAGGCAAGATGGACGCCGTTCCTGGCCGTACGCATCAGGTCATCCTGCAGGCCAACGAGGTCGGAATGTTTCAAGGGCAGTGCACCGAGTACTGCGGGCTTTCTCATGGCCTGATGCGCATGCAAGTCAAGGCTCTGACCCCAGAGGATTACCAGATTTGGCTGACTGCCATGACTACCTCCCCTGCTCAGCCTGAACCGAAAAACGAACTTGCTGTGCAAGGACAAACACTCTTCGTTGCGCAGTGCTCCTACTGCCATCAGGTAAATGGTGTGACCCCCACGTCGAAGTCTCCGTACCCTTACAGCACGGTTCCAGACCCGGACTACGGCAAGACCGTAGCCATCACGATGGCCTCTGGAAACGCCCCAAACCTGACCCACTTGATGATGCGTCAGCACTTCGTCGGCGGGTTGTTGGACTTGTATCAAGAGGGTGGGTCAGTGGCACAGGCCATTCCCGAGGGAACTCCCGATACCAACAACATCAAGCGTTGGCTGCGAAACCCAGAAGATGTCAAGCCAATGAACCCAAACAACAACCAAGGCATGCCGAACTACAACTTGAGCGAAGCTCAGATTGAACAACTCACGGCCTACCTCCTCACCCTCAAGTAAGCCTCACCCTCAAATGAACCTCACCCTCAAGTAAGCCTGAACGATTCAGTAGAAATACATGAACGAAATGATGCACGTATGAGTACTCAGCAGAACCGAAAGAAAGGTTGATCTGATGGCGATCATCGAAGATCAGCGTCCGCTTGAACTGACCACCGGACACGACCCTGTTGCGCCCGAGGCGCCAAGTCCCCTTGGTGTGTTTGCCCGTCCGAAGGCAAACACCGGTTGGAGGTCTTGGGTAAACACCGTGGACCATAAGAAGATCGGCATCATGTACGGCGTTGCCTCGTTCTTCTTCTTACTTGTGGGTGGCTTTGAGGCACTCCTCATCCGCTTGCAGTTGTCGGTTCCGGGCAACCAACTGCTCTCGGCTGACTTGTATAACCAAGTCTTTACAATGCACGGCGTCACCATGGTGTTCATGGTGATTATGCCAATGGCCTCGGCCTTTGCGAACTACTTGATTCCCCTGCAGATTGGCGCTCGGGATGTGTCGTTCCCAAGGATGAATGCGCTCTCGCTGTGGATCTGGCTTGCTGGCGCAATCTTCTTCAACTCCTCATGGTTGCTTGGCGGCGGTGCAGACGGGGGTTGGTTTAATTACGCACCAAACGCCGGGGTTACCTTCTCGCCCGGAACGGGCATTGACTTCTACGCAATTGGTTTGCTCATCATGGGTATCGGGTCCACTGTCTCGGCAGTCAACCTGACCGTAACAGTGCTCAACATGCGTGCCCCTGGCATGACGCTGATGAAGATGCCGGTGTTCACCTGGATGAACTTTGTGGTTCAGGTGTTGCTGGTGTTTGCACTTCCGGTTATTACCGTGGCGCTCTTGCTCCTCACCTTGGATCGCATGTTTGGCGCAGCATTCTTCGATGCTTCCAAGGGTGGAGATCCGTTCTTGTGGGAGCATTTGTTCTGGATCTTCGGTCACCCCGAGGTGTACATCATGGTGTTGCCGGCGTTTGGCATGGTGTCTGAGATCATTCCCGTGTTCTCTCGCAAGCCCATCTTTGGTTACCCCTTCATGGTTGGTTCGGGAATCGCCATTGGCTTTATGGGTTGGGGTGTGTGGGCTCACCACATGTTCGCCTCGGGCATGGGTCAACTCTCGGTGCTGGCCTTCTC
>WLLG01000118.1 GCA_009700815.1 Actinomycetota bacterium | reverse complement strand
CTGCGGCAGCTGAGTCGTGGTACAGCCCGCTGATCCCTAAAACGAACATGGCTGGTAGAGTAGTAGTCCTGTTCGGGTGCGGGCCCACAGTAAGGAGGAGGACGGGTGGAAGAGACTCAATCACCCCCCAGATGGGCTTGGCGGCACTTCGTTCCCGTCGTGGCGCCTCTAGCCATAGGCCTGTTGTTTTTTCTCCTCGGCGAGACATCCCGAGCAATTGTTCTCTGGGTAATTGCGGGGATCACCCTGGTGTTGGTCCTGTTCGGCGTACCAGTAGATCGGTACCTAGCACGGCTCGGGACGTGGATTGCAAGTGTGGTGGGACTCATTGCGAGCCTGATGATCGGCGTTGTGCTTGTACTTGCGGGATGGCTAAGTCGAATCTTTAGGCGGGACCCACTCACTCCTCGTCGACTGCAGGGAAATGAATGGCAACCAGCAGCTAGCCAAGCAGACTCAGACTTTTTGGCAACTTCAACCTACGGACTCGAGCGAGCAAATAGTTCTCGCACTCTCGCGAGTCAGCCGGGTGGAATGCGCGGGTTCGGCCGTGCTGCAGTCATGGCGGTTGGGGCCGTGACTTTGCTGTTGCTCGCAGACCTTGGCGTCGGCCTTGCCTGGGATCAAATTTCTGGGCCGGGCTCTCCTGCGGCTCAGATTGTTGATCGAGTCAACTTCACTGGGAATACCAATACCGTGGCCGATATTCGTGCGAGTTCACCAGCCATGTTGGCGTACCCGTGGGCCGAGGAATACTTCCGAGAGATCCAGACCACGCCCTCTTCGTACTGGCCCTTCACCGAATCTCGTCCGATCTCTTTTCAAGGCAAGTACGTCAACATAGAGGGTTGGTCGCGGAGCTCTTATGCGCCAGCGGATCTTCCCAAAAATGCGCCAGTGGTGTGGATGTTTGGAGGATCTACCACCTGGGGAGAAGGCCAACGAGATGGTTACACCATTGCCTCCTACCTTGGTCGAATTGCCGAGGACGCCGGTACTCCGATTCGGGTCGTGAATTACGGCCAGCGCGGCTGGACACATTTTCAAGAGATGATTCTGTTTGAACAACTCCTAGCCTCTGAGCCAGCGCCAGCGGTTGCCATCTTCTATGACGGGGCAAATGAGATTAACGCTCAGACACTCGGGGCTAAGGGCGTGCCATCTCACACCATGGCAGATCAGTACGCAGAAAAGATTAGTGGAGGAATTTCAGAGGAGTTTGCGCCAGATGAGCCGCCTCCGGCACCGCCGTCCAAGGCCAAATTGGCTTGGCAGGCGTACCTTGATCACTCTGCTATCCAACAGCTCGTTCGCGTACTCAAGGGGCAGTTCGATGCTCCAGCGGGGGCATCAGAGGCCGCAGTTCATCAGAGTGCTGCTGTGAATCAAGATGGCGGCTCGAAGGACGGCTTTAGCGAGACCTATGTCAAGACGGAACAGGACGCGCAGCGAGCAGTTGATGTCTACGAACGAGGACGTTTCTTGACCACCCAACTTGCCGAGGAATACGGAGTCATGCCCATTTTCTTTTGGCAACCCGTGATGGCAGGCCAAGCCGAAGTTTGGGCCAACGACCGTATTTCGGATCCGACGCTGAACATCAGCGATGCCCTAGATGGACGCAAGGATGTCTACATCGACGGGGGCCATACCAACGAAGAAGGTGCCCGAATCGTTGCGGAGCGGATTTGGACTGACATTGAACCCTCCGTCAAGGCGCCCCGTCGGCCGCCGTCTCGCCGGTCGAATCGGCCTGCGGTGCCCGCACCTACACCAGCGCCAACTAGCGAAGCGACTATTGAGTCTGCGCGCATTTCGCTCGATGAGGCGGCTCTGAACCCGTGTGATCTTGGAACATGGTCCTCACGGCTTGGGGTCCTGAGGTCCTCGAGCCCTGATGAGACTACCGAGGTCATCGAGCTCTCAAAGGAGTTTCTACTGCTCCTAGCAGGGCAACTTCCTGCTGATCAGTCGGCGGTTCGCCAGGCTCTCACTACGGCCTCAGCAAAACTGGTTCAACAAGCGGCTGCGGCACAGGTGGATCCTGCAGTCCCGTTGCTTGCACAACTGCCGCTAGCCAACGATGCAGAGTTCCGTTCTGCTATCGAGACGGGCCTAGCGGTCAACGCCTCAGTCAACGGCTGCGGATAATTCCTAGTTCAGCACACTGCCTACTGGGTGCTGCCAACTAATTTGTGCTGGGACCCTGCGGATCGGCTTCTTCTTGAGCCGCTCTGTTGTTGAGCCTGATTGCCAATTCGGGCAGGGCAACCTGTACCAGTTCGTTGTCTGAAGAAACCCCGACAAGTTCTTCAATACATAGGCGACTTGCCCGGTCTAGGTCGCCATGCAGTGTGTAGAGGTGTACGTACGCGCCGCGAACGTTTCTTTGGCGGATGGAATCAACCAGCGCTGCAGCCCAATCGAACGCATCCGAAACCTGGTCTTCGGAATAGTCCGAGAAATGGTCCGGCTCGAATGCACTTTGGGGGAGCGGGGTGAGGAGGCGAAAGGGAACCGACCCTGAGTGCGGAACCTGATCCAGCACCTGAAAGTGCTCGCGGTAACGGTGATGCCAGAGGTGGAGCCAGGGGGTACAAGCGTGAGCCCAGTCTTGCTCGACCACTGTTCCCCCAACTTGTAGCGACCTGTAGAACGTGGCCTTCAGATGATTCCAAATATCCCAGGTTTTGGCCACGTCGTTGAACAAGAACTCAATCGGAGAATCAGAGGACCAAGACTCTCCTGACACGTCACCTTGGTGAGCAGTAACAAGGCCCCGGTCCTGACCCAGACGGCTCTTATAGAGCGGTAAGAACGACTCCCCATTGTGAAATCGACCACTCAGTGGTAACTCGGCTGTGCGGTCCTCGATGTCTTCGAAGATAAACAAGTCGTAGCTGTCAATCGTTGCTGAGTGAACAGTCGAATTTTGTCTGAGGCCTTTTAAAATCCCCACGGTGATGTCGCCAAGAAATGGTCCAAGCTCCACTACTGCGCCTGACCCAGTGAACTCGGTGGCCATATAGCGAGTCACCCAAGCAACCTCCCAAGGAGAACAGATGTCAACAAGGGCGAGCGGGTCAGTAAAGAAACTACGGGGGAACCAGCGCCGTAGTGGCTTACCTACTGGGTATTCCCAGCGGAACCTGCGGAGTCGACTCTTGACGCCGTAGGTTCGCTCCTTGAACGTGAGCTCATTTTCGGTCCAGACCTGTTGTGCCATTAGGCGTTTCCTTCTCTTGGAGCGTCGAAATGCATGGTCTAGAACAACGTGTAGACAGCCACGGGAACCACAGCTTGTGTTGTGGCTACTGCAACTGCAATCAGGCCAAGCAGCGCCATCAGGGGGATGAACCACCAGACTCGGTTGACTAGGGCAAAGCTGGCTGTTTCTCGGCACAGTCGAATGAGATGCTTCATACGTAATCTCATGACTGCCCCATCTCTTGGCTACCGATATAAACCAGTACGGCCTCATCAAGTCGTTCTACGATGACGCGCAACTGCAGACTCTGAGAAGAATCCTCCTGAGTAAAGCTCACCAAACTGTCAGCGATAAAGCCGCTCGGACCAGGTGAGACGGTCATAGCCCCGTGGCCTTTCACGAGTCGGCTGAGCACTTCTTGAGTATTCAGACCAATGAGGTCTGTCGCTCTCTCAACTTCAATGACTGCCAGCCTGCCGCTGCTCGAAAGAATCTGTTCATCACGGTCGCAGTTCAGCACTATCACCTGATCGGCGCCGCACCAATCCTCGAGAACTGCTTTGGGATTCTCTGGCAAGACAGGTGGCTCAGGTGGGTTTCGTACAGCAAGAAAGGCCGTAGTTGCTGACTCGCTGGTGCTCCAGGCAATCCGAAACTGTCGGCTGTCGGTGGCTGGTGCATCGCCAATAACTAAGTCGTGGATAAGGTCGCTCGCAGTCTCATGCCGTGGTACCTCGCTGCCGAGTTGATCGCAGAGTTTTGTGATGAGTTGCTCCGGGGTATTGGCCTCTTCCAAGCCAAGCCGAGAGAGATAATACGAGCGCTCGCCGAACTCGCAACGACTCTCACCAGCGCCAGTGCCAACCTGGGAATCCTCGTCCGGATCATGAATGACTAGTCGTGCAGGCGACTCGCCACCCACCCATTCTGATAACAGCCGCACGGCCTGTTCGGCCCAGGTTTCTGATTTCTCCTGAGATTCGCCCCACGGGCGGATGTATTGCAACTGCCCAGCCTCGAGGGTAGAAAGTCGATTACGAAGTGCATCGAGCTGTCCTTCCCAGATAGGCCGAAGCGTGGCCAGCGAAGCTGCAAGGCCACCCTCGTCGCGCTCCATGGTGTTGACCACTTGCCGGAGTTCATCCGGCGGCATCTGAAACAAGCTGAGTTCAACCGGAAAGACGACCTCGTTGATCCCCACCTGAAATTCTCGATCCTCTGCAAAACGCAGAAACTGCGCAAACTCGTGCCAGTTCGATCGCATCAGGCAGTGTGCCAAGCTCACTTTTGTCCCGTGTCTGGCGGCGTAGGACTCAAACCGGTCCAAGTTGACCATGACCTGTTCGAACTCGGCGCCAATACGGATTCCCTCATAGGTCGGTGCTGTAATGCCATCGAGTGACAGAACGAATGACATTGGCAACTGCTCGCAGATTTTTTCGATCCGGTCGGACCATTGTGTCCCATTCGTTGTCACAGCGACCTGAGGCGGGTTCGGCAACTGAGCGAGCATGGCCATGACCCGCAGCGGCTCCTTGCCGAGGAACGGCTCGCCACCTAGAAAGTTCACCTTCTCGAGATGAGGTAGGAACTCAGCGAGTTCCTCGAAAAAGGAGTCGCCGTAGACGGCGGGCAGTGGCGGCCGCTGCTCCCGATGTGCCCTGATCGACGAGGACCAATCCCCGTTGCACATCTGGCACTGCAGGTTGCAGGAATTCGTCATAGAGAATTCCATCTGCACGGGCCACCGGGGATGCTGTTCGGTCACCGTGTGATCATCAAAGATTCTTGCAAAGACGATTGCTTCGTCGCCCTGTTGCACTTGCCATTCACAGAACCCGCATCCCTCGGAGAAGTCACCAACTTCCAAAGCACCGCGCATGCGAAGCGTGTTGGGGCTCTCCCAAATCTCACGGATGGATTGTTCCGTCACGCTCCCCATCAAGGCGCCAGTGTTCTGACAGCAGGCGCGAACCTTGCCAAATTGATCAAAATACATCGACACCGTTGGCGCGTAGCAGGTTGACTTAAAAGCCTTGGCTGCAATCTTTTCGGATCGGGTGGCCCCGGGGTTCTGTTTGGAAGGACCCGGGTCGTGTTGCTGCGCCGGAGTTCTTCCGATTGATCTGCGGAGCTTCCTTGTGACTCGCTGTTGCAGGTTCATGCGCTGCGCTCCTTGGCTCCGATGCGGCGACCCAAGCCGGCCTTCAGGCGAGAGATGCGAAGTCGGTTCGGCTGCCGTCGAATCCTGAGCCAAAGCAGTCCGAGGTTCCCCTCAATTGACCAGAAGGCGTTTCGCAGTGCCAGACCAAAGCGCTGCCGACCTTGGGCTGCGCCCTGCAGGGCGTCTTCGTACTCTGACTTCGCCTTCTGCCGAAGTTCAAAGCGACGCCAGCGATTAGCCCGAACCAGAGTCTGGCGAATCACCGGAGCTTCGACGTCGCGACCTAGCTCCCATTCGGGGTCTTCGAGACGACTCGTGTACAAATGCATCAGGCGGGCCTGATGCCAAGGCCCAGCTGGGTGCAGCGCCCAGCCAAGCTGCGGGTCTAAGCACAGGTCACCGTTACCTAAGTCGGCAATAAAGTTAAATTCAGCCGGCAACCGAGGGCAGTCCTGTTGCGAGAGCGTCCATGCCGTAGCAATGAGCGCTCCCTGGTCACGGGTCCGCCATTCGGGCCAGTCAAACGATGCAATTGCCCGCGCATTCCACATATCCAAGAACTCAGCGCTATCAGGGCCAAAAAGAAATACGCCACCGTTCCAATGCACCCAATCGCCAGGAACCTCAATGCCAAAGCGCTCGCTGATCTGCTCGCGAAGGTGTGAACAACTGTGAGTGTCGCCGTGGCCGGTGCAGTCGCAGTTCATGGCCCATGGGCTGAATCGATCAACCTGATTCACCGAGATGGTCAGATCGGAGGCAAACGCAACGGGTCCCTTACGGTGCTCAAAAATCTCTTCAACACCAGGCCGGACAGCAATGATGTCAGTGTCGAGATAACACCATTCCCCAACTGGCAGATGGCTGTGGATACCTGTCTTGAGCCAAATACTTGCTTGGTGGTCATCGAAGTGATCGGGGGTTGCTACATCAACCACCTGATGGATGCCTTCAGGGTCAATCGGCCGCACATTGCGAGTCGAATCTGTGACGACCCAGATTTCGAGTGAGGTGAGCGGACCCAAATGCCGAACTGCTGTGCGAAGGGTCTCGGTATGCATCTCTGGTCCGCAAACGACAAAAACCCAGCGGCATCGATTTTGGATTTCGGCAGTGACCGATGCCGGGCCTGCAGCTACGAGGGCCCTGCGAGCAGCAGCAACTCGTCGAATATTCGCTCGGGACTTTCGCTCGTGAGCAATCCTGTTCATGGCATCGGGTAGGGCCGCAAGATCACGTCGCAGGAACTCAACCGCTGCGTTGTCGAACAGAACCAAATACAACAGCACGGCGAACCACATCAGT
>WLLG01000117.1 GCA_009700815.1 Actinomycetota bacterium | reverse complement strand
GTTCCGCTCAGGGACACAGCGAGCCCGCTCCTCATTTAGTCGGGCACAGAGATGTTCCCGAAGGAGTGCTAGATCTGCATCGCCCCATCGGTTCAGTGCCTCAATCGGGTCAGCCTCAAGGTTGTACAACTCCCACTGATCGGCAAGTGGATCGGTTCGATAGGTAGGCCCGCCGGGACCGCTTGCCGAGAGTTGCCTCACCCCGGGAGTCGTCCACGTGGTCGGGTCATCGAAGGAGCGGACCAGTTTCCAAATCTGCCCGGCACCGCCGCTGCACTCCTGCTCAGTCACCGTCGTCACGATGCCCTCAAAGTTTGCTCCCACATAGGCAGGCACTGAAATAGCTAGCGGGCCCCGGGCAGACTCTTCAATCCCAAACCTGCGCGCAAATCCAGAGGCGCTGCTGTCTCCTTCGAGCACATTGTCTCGAGTCATGAGATAGACCGCATGTGAAGGCGCTGATCCTGTGCTGGCCGAATCTGTGCTGGCCGAATCTGTGCCGCTGCTGAGCAACGGCGTCAGATCTCGTCCTGGCAGCGGGTGAACTTCAGTAAAGCTCAGAGCGAGTTCAGCAGAGATCTTTGCTTGGTTAATTCCCGCTGCCGCAAGCAAGGTTGGAATCAGGTCCACATGCGAAGTTGGCGTGTGAGAAATTCTGGCTGCACTCGTTGCCTCTGCACCCGTTCGAACAATCGTGAAGGGAACCCGCGTTCCCTCGTCGTACAGATTGAACCACTTCTGATGAAGACCGCCGTGAGCCCCAAGGAGCTCACCATGATCAGAGCTGCGCACAAGCACAGCGTTTTCTGACCCGTTCTCTGTCACGGCCTTGCGAACACGGTCAATCGGCCCATCACCCTCAGCGTGCAGGCGGTAATACAGGTCGCGGTACTGCTGTGCATTACTCCTATAGATCCGTTCCACTGCAGCCGGTGGGCCGTATGCCGAGTAGTAGGCCTCGCGATACGCAATCTGCGCCGCCGGTTTGGACTGCAAATCTTCTGCAGCAGTTGGGGCTTCGGGGATATGTGGTGGGTCCATTGGGGACTCGCTCAGTGGCGAGGACCGCACCCATGCTGGAAACAACACAATGTCGTGAGGGTTGACAAAGCTCGCTACTAACAAGAAGGGCCGCAATGCATCAAGGTCTCCTGCCCGACGGCGCTGATAGCGATTCTCTAGCCAGGCAACCACCCGCTCAGCAATCAGAGGGTCACGAACCAAACCACAATTCGCGTGGTCTGCACCATGTGGTTCGGGGCCAACCCAACCAGAGAACCCAAACTTGTCAAGCTGGTCAGCATCTACGTACGCACGCACCGCTGCAGGAAGAATCTCACCCTCTTTGGTGTTCGTGGCTACAGCTTTGCCCGTAAGAGGATCCATGAGGTCCTCGTGGGAGATGTGCCACTTACCGTCGTAGTGAGTGTCGTAGCCGGCGGCGCGGAACCAATGACCCAATGTAGGAACCTCGCCCGGTTTCAACCAGCGCATTCTTGAATCACCAGCCAGCTTTGCCAGGCCATCCGTTTGCGTGACTCCATGCACATCTGGGTACTGCCCAGTAAAAAGCGTCGGCCTGCTCGGCACGCATGCCAGCGAACCGGTGTAGTGGCGATCAAAGCTCACACCATTGTCGTCAAACCATTCGCGGCCAGTGAGTGTGTTTCGCCGCCATTGCTTGACTTGCTCTGACTCGTAGGGAGGGATTGCGCGTTCCTCATCGGTCAGAATGATCACAACATCGGGGGTGTTCGCAAGGCTCATGATTTGGGAGTTCCTTTCGCTGTGCTCATGACAATGGCATCGAGGCCGACGAGCATTCGTTGGGAGGCGCGACCCAAGATCAGGCCCAGAATTTGGGCCGCAATCTTGCCCCGAGGAGACGGTCCGGGGTCGATTGAGGTGGTGAGCGACACCCCTGTTGCTCCCCCTACGCTGTCGAGTCGCCAATGATTGGAAACCGATTTCACCAGTGGCGGCAACCCTTGAATTGAGTATGCAAGTTCCTGTTCAGGTTCCCAGACTGTGACTGTCTCGATCAGCGCTAGGCGGCCGGCCTGAATGCGCCGTGCTGCACCAATACCAGTTGCTTCAGATGTGAGGAGAGCCGAGTGATCAACACCCTTGGCCCAGGTACTAATCGAATCGAATTGCGCAAGCTGCTCCCAGACCTGCGCAGGATTGGCAGCAATCAGGCAGGTCTTGATGATCTCTGTCATGGTGCCGTTCTAATCATGTATCACTACAAGTGCAAACAGCTCGGGGTTGATGCACTTGAATCGGGAGATCTGAACGGGCGCTATTCGATCAGGATCGAGGCTGGTATGAAATCTGCATCTCTTTGATTCCGTTGATCAGATTGGAGTGCAACCTACGGGGCGGTGCCTGAAGTTCTATGTCTCCCCAGGATGCAATGAGTTCCTCGAAGAGCACGCGAAGTTGCAAGCGTGCCAGATTGGCACCCAAGCAGAAATGCTCCCCCACCCCAAAGGAAAGCTGTCGATTCGGGCTGCGAGTGATATCAAAGCGGTGCCGGTCCGGAAAGACCGCCGGATCGCGGTTTGCACCCGCATAGAACATGATCACCTTGTCGCCCTGAGCGATCTGCTGACCACCGATTTTCACATCACAGGTCGCAGTTCGACGGAAGTGGTGGATCGGTGGTTGCCACCGCAGGATTTCTTCCACCGCACCCGGAATGAGCGACGGGTCTTTGCGCAGAAGCTCAAATTGTTCTGGGTGCTCGAGCAGAGCAAGCAGCCCGTGCGAGGTGGCAGTTCGAGTGGTCTCGTTCCCCGCCACGATCAGGAAGACAAAGAACAGGGTGAACTCCAAGTCATCAAGATGGCGACCGTTCACCTCGGCAGAGAGCAGGTCTCCAGTGAGGTTGTCTTCTGGGTTCAATCGTGCACGCTGTGCCATCTCGGATGCGTAGGCAAAGATTTCTGTAACGGCTTCCATGGCTGTCTCTGGGGTTGGTGCAACCTCTGGGTCTTGGTCATCGATGAGCGAGTGGCTCAACTCGTACAGTCGGTGACGATCAGCAACCGGCACCCCCACAAGCTCGCTAATCGACCACATGGGAATAATGGCTGCAACATCGGCCACGAAGTCACAGGAGTCTTGCTGCGCAAGCTGCGAGAACACAGCGCGAGTCTCGGCACGCATCGTGGGTTCGATCGTACTAATTCGCTTCGGTGTGAACGCTCGAGCCACCACATCACGAAAGTTGCGATGCTCAGGAGGGTCCATCCCGATGATGACCATTCGTAGCTGGTCAAGCTCATCCGGTGAAGGGTCCAGTCGAAGAGGGCCACCTACCCAACTCGAGAAGTTGCTCGGGTCAATCGACACAGCGCGCACATCCTCGTGCCGGGTGATTGCCCAGAACCCCGGGCCGTCTGATTCCTCTTGGAAGTAAAGGCCCTCAGTGTCGCGGACCTCATCGAGCCACGTATGTGGCGTAGCGGCCTCCCAAACAGAGGCGTCCGTTAGGTCAATAGGGGTTGAACTCATCTAAGGCCTCTTCTAGTGCAGGGTCAGACTCCACGTACTTGCGGAACTTGCGCAGCATGTGAGCATTCATGGGCCGCATCGCCAGTTGAATCAGTGGAGTCATGCGCTTTGAGCCGCCGCTAAAAGTCATGGCCATGGTCCACTCCACTCGGGATCGGCCGTTGCCAAGATCGGTCACGATGTAGTCCTCGGCGAACGCCTCTGGCCCACCCTTGATGGTCTGATTGAAGCGAAACGCCATTCGCGAACCTGGCTCCCATGCAATGAATTCCTCCCAGCCAGTCATTCCGCCGCGCATGTGCACAGTGCGGGTAGAGCCAACTTGCAACGGGAACGGCGAGGTCCACTCGACCCCCGTGATCGGCATCGCCCAGCGGGTCCACGACACTGCGTCAAGGAAGATCTCAAAGATCCTGTCTGGCGAAGCTGCAATCTCTTGAGATGCAACCACCTTGCAGGGTGCTGTTTCGAAATACTCGAGGCGGACACGCTCGCACTCTGTTCGTTCAGATTCCTGGCTTGGCTCTGACTGTTGGTTGTCCTGCCGCGTGGCCATTTTTCCCCTTTGCACGAACGCTCACTCTTGAGTGGTTGCCCCCACAGAGTGTTACAAGGCTAGGCGAAGGCGCACTCGTCGAGGAGCGGAAGAAGATCGGCTCAAGTTTTGGGCACTTCAGACCGATTCCAAATCAAGCGACCGAGTTCCCGCAAGAGTGTCGCCACGCCGATGAAGAGTCGGCGGTAAGGAGTCACCATGATTCGCCGAAACAAGATTGCTCTCAGTGCGTCGATCTGTCTCGTGCTCGGCACAGGTTCAGTATCTGCTTTGACGCTGGTAGCGAGCACAAATTCGGCTGCGTCGGGAACGGAGACCGCCGCTGGGGTGAACGGCCTTGGGGGTTCCCCCGTGACGGTTTACGAGGACAAGTACATTGACGATTTGGTCTATGTACCACCCGCAGACGCTGGCGCGGGTACTGCACCTGCGACAGGGGTTGGAGCGCCTGTTAGTGCGGCGGCGAACGAAGGTCAGAGTAGAACGAGTGATGGGTCGGTTTTGGGAAGCTCTTCCGATGCGCCGCAGGGCGCTCAGGTTGCTGCGGGCCAACCCGCCCCCGAATCCGGCGGTTCAGCGAGCCCGATTACTACTGACAATCCGAATCCGCCGCAGGGTTCCCCCGACCTGAACCCTGCAAACCCGTCACCAGTCCCAGACATCAGCTCCTCGCCCCAACCCGTACCCACCACCGCACAGCCACGCAGCACCATTCCGACTGGAGCCGAACTGCCCTCCGACTGGCCAGTTGGCGTGCCGTATCCACCAATTCCATCGGGATGCAGACAGCCTCACCTAGAAGACAACGGGGTGTGGAATTGTGAGCACTGAGAGCACTGAGAGCACTGAGAGCACTGAGAGCACTCGAAAATCTGAGCGGACTCCAAAATCGGACAGCAAACCTGCAGCCCGTCCGAAGCGGAAGAAGCGCCATGCAGCCATGACTACCAGAATTCTTGCTGGTGGTGTGAGTACCTCGGCCATGCTCGGCCTAGTCGCTGGCATGGCAGCTGCATCCACAGAACCCCTTGGTAGCACGAGCACCACCACCACTACTGCCCCAACGCCGTCAACGATCGTTGTGGTGCGCGAGATACATCGGCAGGTGATCTCAGATGTGCCACTGACGGGGATTGACCCAGTCACTGGCGCCGCTATGACGATCGGTGGTCAGCCTGCCGGCACCCCCGGAGCAGCCTCAGCCGCACAAGCTGGCGGGCCGGGCAGTGCAACGGGCTCAGGCACACAGGGGAGTTCCGCTCAGCCCACAACCTCTTCGGGAGGAGTCAGATCTGGCTCTCCCGCACCGGTGGGCGCAGGAACCCTTGGAGGTTCACCAGCAACGCCGCCGGCCGGCGCACCCTCGGCCGGGGCACCTTCGGCTCCTAGCGCTGCCCCACCACAGCCCGCCCCCGCTTCAGCCCCCTCTCCTGCCCCTGCCCCTGCTGTCGCTCCCCCAGCCACACAGCCGCCAGCCCCGGCGTGTAGCGGCACCAAGTGTCCCTGACAGAGATCTATCCGGGATGGAGCGAGCGGTGGTGGCATACCCTCGGGTCCGATGCTCACTGCCAGGTGTATTGCGACCCAGACCAGGAGGATCTGGATGCAGAGAGTCTTGTGGAACTTGCGATCCAACAAGCTGAACTCCTTGAGCAGAGTTGGTCACGATTCAGACCCTCGAGTGAGCTCGTGCAACTCAACGAGAATCCGGCGGATCAGATTCAGCTGAGCAGGCCTCTAGCCGGAGCTCTCCACCGAGCAGTTATCGCATGGGAGCAAACCGATGGCTGGTTCGATCCCACCGTGATTGATTCACTCGAAGCTGCTGGATATGCCAACTCCTTTCCGAGCTCTTTGGTGGGAGCGGACAACACCCCGCGAGGAGATCTCAGTCACTGCTCTCCGAGTCCTGGACTCAGCGAGGTGACGGTAGATCTCGAGACCAGTACCGTGACACGGCCCCCAGGACTTCGATTTGACCTTGGCGGAATTGGCAAGGGGCTCGCGGCCGACATGCTGGTCGTGCACCTTTTGGAGGGTGGGGCGAGCAGCGTTTGCATCGGACTCGGCGGGGACATTCGAGTGGGCGGCGAAGTGCCTGTAGGTGGGTGGAAGATCCCAGTTGAAAGTTCACTCACTGATTTCGGATCCGATCAAGATGAGCAGTGGTTTGAAGCTGAGCTACTCGACGGGGCCATCGTGTCCTCCAGCACACAATTTCGGAATTGGAACACGCTCTCGGGTGAACGCGCCCATCACCTGATCGACCCTCGAACTGGCCGGCCATCAACGAGTTCGATCAGCACAGTCGTCGTGTGCGCAGCCGAGGCATGGTGGGCCGAAGTGCTCGCAAAGGCCGCCTTACTTGCCGGAGCAGTTCAGGGGAAAGACTTGCTCCAAAAACACGGTGTTCGGTCATGGATGATCAATGACTCGGGAGCCTTAGAGGATGCAACTTTGAGTCAGGCTCCGAACAGCTAGTGCACATGGAGCCAGTATTTTGGTGCCCGGGGCGGGACTCGAACCCGCACGGAGGTTTCCCTCCCGAGGGGTTTAAGCCCTCTGCGTCTGCCATTCCGCCACCCGGGCCAGCCGGACACCTCG
>WLLG01000116.1 GCA_009700815.1 Actinomycetota bacterium | reverse complement strand
GCTCATGGGCCACCTCTGAAGGGCGGAATCGCAACCGTGGCTCTCGACTTGGTTGAGGACCCAGGGTTGAACGCCGAGTTTGAGATGGTGTTTCAGAACACAGCCCAAAACGATAGCCAGCGCGGCAAGTTCGCAGTCGAAAATCTCAAACGCGCCGCAGCGGATGCTTGGAACACTTTTCGCTTAGCCCGCAAAGGCAGTGTGGTTCACTCGCATGCTGTTCAAGACCCATGGCTCGTTGCATGGAGGCAGGTATCTATTGCGCTCGCTGCTCGTCTGCGCGGTGCTCGTGTGCTGTTACACAATCACAATCAGGCCCCGTATATGGAGCTTCCCGGTGAGTACAAGGTCAGCCGACTCAACCGCTGGGCGTTTGCGCTCCTAGACAAGCTTGTTCAGGCGAACATCTTGATCGCTCCCGCGGGCGAGCCAAATATTCGCAAGTACATGCCAACCGTCGCACTACCAGTCATTGCAAATTCTGTGGTGGTCGAAACTGTTCCTCAGAGCAGCGCTGTTCATGATCCGCCTGTGATTCTCTTTATCGGGGAACTACTCGAACGTAAAGGCATCGTCATCCTTCTTGATGCCCTCGATCAACTCGATTCGCAGGGAGTTGCGAACTACGAGCTGCGGATTCTTGGCGATAACCGCCCAGGGCTAGATCCGCTGAAGGATCAGATGGTGAACGAGATCACGGCCCGGGGCCGCGGCGACACCATGACGGGGCCGGTCTCACGTACCGAGGTCTACCGACATTTGTCCGAGGCAGATCTGTATGTCTTTCCCACCTTTACTGAGGGGCAACCCTTTACGGTGATCGAGGCGCTTGCTGCCGGAGTGCCCATTGTTGCAAGCAATATTCAAGCCATCTCCAACATGATTACCGAGGGGGTTCATGGCCGCATGATCGCTCTAGATGACACTCCAGGATTTGCAGAGGCCATCTCTGAGTTGCTCGCTGACCCTGAGCGCCGCTCGCAGATCTCGCAGGCAAATCGAACCCTGGCTCTGCAGCGCTTTGACCGGGCAGTGTTCCGAGAGCGAATCGCCGAGTTGTACCGCGAGCACGGCCGCGCTGCTCAGTAAGGCAGAGCAGCGCTCTAGGTCAGTTCAAGTTCATGACTTGAGGGCAAAGCTGCCGTCCTCAACCTCAAGGGTCACCCGATTCCCTTCCGCAACGGAACCGTCAAGGATTGCCATAGCAAGACGGTCCCCTACTTGCTTTTGAATCAGTCGCTTCAGCGGGCGAGCACCAAATGCAGAGTCGTAGCCGTCATGGGCAAGCTTGGCTATTGCCGCTGGAGTCACTTCCAAGGTGATACGTCGTTCTTCGAGCCTGTTGCGAAGCAGCGCCAGTTGAATCTCCACGATGGGTTCAAGGTCCGACTCCTCTAAGGAGCGGAAACGAACAATCTCATCTACGCGGTTAATGAACTCAGGCCGAAAGAAATCAGCTGGGTCACCCGGCAGATTCGAAGTCATGATGAGCACAGTGTTTGCAAAGCTGACCGTTCGACCTTGCCCATCGGTGAGTCGGCCGTCATCGAGCAGTTGCAATAAAATGTTGAACACATCAGGGTGTGCCTTTTCGACTTCATCGAGCAGCACAACTGCGTAGGGGCGCCTTCGTACTGCCTCAGTGAGTTGGCCACCCTCGTCGTAGCCCACGTAACCAGGAGGAGCACCAACGAGACGACTCACTGCGTGCTTCTCCATGTACTCGCTCATATCGATGCGCACCATCGCACGCTCATCATCAAAGAGGTAGTCAGCCAGACTGCGCGCAAGTTCTGTCTTGCCTACGCCTGTGGGCCCCAAGAACAAGAAGCTGCCGATTGGCCGGTTGGGGTCACTCAACCCAGCGCGGCTGCGGCGAATTGCGTTCGCCACGGCCGAGACGGGTTCATCTTGTCCAATCACCCTGTGATGCAACACCTCTTCGAGGTGGAGCAACTTGGCCATCTCGCCCTCCATCAGACGAGACACGGGAACACCAGTCCACTTCGACACCACCGCTGCGATGTCTTCGGCATCTACCTCTTCCTTCAGCATCTTCTTATCTGCTTGCAGTTCTGCCATCGAGACTGTGGCGGCCTCAACCTCTCTCTGCAGAATTGGAAGGTGCCCGTAGGTAATCTCCGAGGCGCGAGTGAAGTCACCATCACGCTCAGCCCGCTCGGCCTCTGCGCGAAGGTTCTCGAGTCGTTCCTTCAGTTCTTGAATCTGCGCAAGCGACTCCTTTTCGGCCTGCCAATGCGCATTCATCGAGTCGTGTTCCTCGCGCAGGTTGCCAATCTCTGCTTCGAGCACGGTCAAGCGTTCCTGGGAGTTGGCGTCAGTCTCTTTTGCTAACGACATTTTCTCGATCTCAAGACCGCGCAACCGGCGCTCGACGATGTCGATCTCGTTTGGCATGGATTCGTTTTCGATCCGCAGACTCGAAGCCGCCTCGTCAACCAAGTCGATGGCCTTATCAGGCAAAAACCTGCCCGTCAGGTAGCGGTCTGAGAGCACGGCAGCGGCAACCAAGGCCGGGTCTTGAATGCGCACCCCATGGTGAATCTCGTAGCGCTCCTGTAGGCCACGAAGAATGGCAATAGTTGACTCCACCGAAGGCTCGCCCACAAAAACTTGCTGAAAGCGGCGTTCAAGGGCCGGGTCTTTCTCGATGTACTTCCGGAACTCATTCAGGGTGGTTGCGCCCACCATACGAAGCTCACCTCGGGCCAGCATGGGCTTTAACATGTTGCCCGCATCCATGGCGCCTTCACCTGTGGCTCCGGCTCCCACCACGGTGTGCATCTCATCAATAAAAGTAATGACTCGACCGTCAGATTCTTTGATCTCTGACAGGACAGCTTGCAGTCGCTCCTCAAAGTCGCCCCGGAACTTTGCCCCGGCCACCATGGCGCTCATGTCGAGCGCAATG
The DNA here is from genome assembly GCA_009700815.1 of Actinomycetota bacterium. Classification (GTDB taxonomy): domain Bacteria; phylum Actinomycetota; class Acidimicrobiia; order Acidimicrobiales; family Microtrichaceae; genus IMCC26207. The sequence continues at coordinate 3,769 of WLLG01000116.1, read as the reverse complement.
ACTCGTTTATCCCTCAGAGAATCAGGGACATCACCATCGATAATGCGCTGCGCAAGACCCTCGACTACTGCAGTCTTTCCAACGCCCGGCTCCCCAATCAGCACGGGGTTGTTCTTGCGCCGGCGCGACAACACCTGAATCACCCGCCGGATCTCTTCATCGCGACCGATTACTGGATCAAGCTTGCCTTCGCGAGCAGCCTCGGTCAGATCCTGTCCATATTTCTCGAGGGCCTGCAGCGTGTCCTCAGGGTTCTGAGAAGTGACCCGCTTGCTACCACGAACCTCGAGCAGGGCTGCAAGGAGTTGCTCCTTTCCGACCTCTCCCAAGCGCCGCTGGCCGAGTGGCTTGGATGCATCCGATACAACGAATGCCAACAGCAGATGCTCGGTCGAGATGTACTCGTCAGCAAGTTCCTTGCGCTCAGCATCTGCGAGTTCTACGAGTGAAGTAAATGCCTTTCCAACCCGCGACTCTGAACCATATGAGGTCGGTAACTCCTCAAGGGCTTGATCTGCGCCATCTCGAATCGCGAGCGGCGAGAGCCCAAGCTTTGTCACCACCGGTAAGACCAGTCCATCTTCTTGACGCAGCAGTGCTGCCAACAAGTGATCGGGAGTGACCTCGGGGTTATTGCGCGCCTTGGCTGAGTCGAGCGCTGCGCTCACAGCCTCCTGCGTCTTCAAAGTCCAGCTATTTGGATCAAGTCCCATATCAGTCCTTTTTACGGTGTTGCCTTATTGCGGTGTTGCCTTATTACGGTGTTGCCTTATTCGGGGGTTTTTGCTCCAGCGCCTATCAATGCCCAAGTTCCCAGCGCCGCCCCGCCCAAAGCCAACAGCACAACTACCAAGGCAAAGCCTCCGCCCAAGGTCCACCCCAACGCGCTGCCAACATCCACTCCCCCTGAGTCAAGTGCCCGCTCCATCCGCTTGCCACCGGCGGTCGACTTGGGCAGAACTGCAGCCAAGCGAGTACTCGAGGTTGTGCTCTGGGGCATGCTCGTGGTCGTTGTAGGCAGGGTTGTTGGCGTCACCGTGGTGGCCGGAAGCGATGTAGGTGGTGCAGTCTCAGGCGGCGCGGCAGCTGGCGGCGCGGTAGCTGGTAGGACAGTCTCTGGTGGAGGAGTTGGTGCGGGGGCTGGGGCAATTTGTGGAATAACCGAATTGACCACTGCACCGAAAACTAAGTCAGTCATGGCCGCTGCTCCAGAGCCAGTCAGATGCAAACCATCGCTCGAGGTCAACCCTGTCGATCCGGCAGTAGCTGCATTCCAATCCAACACGGTTACGTTGGGATGCCCCGCGGCTACTTCTCGGAGGGCTTGATTAGCCGCAGGGTAATAGTCACGAACCTCTCTGATGGTCAGCCAGTACACATGCGGAACCCCTGCCGTAGAGCTCAGAATCTGCTCAACCTTTTGACGATACGAGGCAGTGTTGCCGGCGTCATTGGCACCCAGGTTGATAACTAGCGAGTCCGTGAGTTCCATCCCGTGAGCGTCAATTGCAGCTGCGCCCGCCGAGGTTGACCGGCTGACGACCGCATCAAAATTGATCCCCCATCCTGCGTTGCTAAATGCTGCGACCATGGGTCCTTGAGCTCCCAAAATAATGCTGTCTCCGACGACCACGACGCTGCGTTGTTGAGCACCCGAGGGGGCGGCCCAGGTCAAACAAACAGCAGCAAGAACACAAATAAGGAGCAATGCCCACAAGCGTTTCATCGGCGCCGGTCCCGCTGATAGAGCACTACGGCCTGTTTGACGGGAACAAGATCGCGCCGATAGTGCCTGTGTACTGAATCGACATCTTCTGCCGCCTGCGACTGCGCTCGCTCAAGGGCCTCACGCAGGACTTCAAGCTCGCGTTCAAGTTGCAGCACGCGCTTTACTCCAGCCAAGTTCATTCCCTCAGCTGTCAGGTCTTGGATTCTGCGCAGCAAAGCAATATCGGCCTCGCTGTAGCGACGACTTCCCCCTCGGGTTCGGCCGGGGTCGAGTAATCCCTTGCGCTCGTAGATTCGCAAGGTCTGCGGATGAACACCCGCAAGCTCGGCAGCTACAGAAATGACATAGACGGCACGATGGAACTCAGCCATGAGGAGCACCCAGATGTGCGCGTGGGGACTCCGAAGCAAGTGCCGCATAGGCCTGCAGCGCTTCACGCTCCTCGGTGGACAGGTTCTGGGGGATGTCTATCTCTACGGTTACGAGCAAGTCGCCCTGGGCTTTCGCCCCTGCAACTCCACGGCCTCTCACCCGAAAGGTGCGACCGCTTGCCGTTCCAGCAGGCACGCGGATGGTGACGGGCTCGCCCTCAGTTGTAGGCACAGAAATATCTGCACCGAGCGCTGCCTCGGGATAGGTAATCGGCAGGGTCACCGTGAGGTGATCGCCTTTGCGGCCAAAAAGAGGATGCGACTCGACATGAACTCGCACATATAAGTCGCCGGCCGGGCCGCCATTTGCCCCGGCGCCACCCTTGCCTTTGATACGAATTTTTTGGCCGTCTCGGACTCCTTGAGGAATGCGGACTTTGACCTGCCGAGGCCGGCGCACGGCACCAGTGCCAGCACAGATCATGCAGGGAACCTCAATCACCCGACCTCGTCCACCGCAGGTTGAACATGGTCGACTGAACGAAAAGAAGCCTTGGTCTTCGTCGACGGCGCCCTTTCCATGGCATTCGGGACACACCTTGGGCGAAGTTCCCGCCGCTGCACCGCTGCCCGAACAGTCGGGGCAGCGCACATCCGAGGTGACATTGACCGTAGTGGTCGCCCCTCGAATCGAATCGTCAAAAGCCAAGTGAAGATCGGCTTCGATGTCAGTCCCTCGGCGGGGTCCAGAAGGTGGCGGTTGCTGCTGTCCCCTTCCGCCGCGACTAAAGAGATTGCCGATCAGATCAGAAATATCTGGGCCGTCGAATCGCGCTCCACCTGGGCCACCAAAGCCTGGGCCACCCGGTTGGGTACCGCTCGGGCCAAAGCCCTGAGACATTGGCCCCACACGTCGCGCCTCGTCGTATTCGGCACGCTTGTCTGCGTCTCCGATTACCTCATACGCGGCTGAGACCTCTTTGAATTGGTCCTCTGCGGCAGAGTCCCCGGGGTTGGCATCTGGGTGCAACTTGCGGGCAAGTTTGCGATAGGCCGCTGTGATCTCTTTTGCAGTGGCTTTGGGTGCCACGCCAAGGAGCGCGTAGTAGTCCTTCTCAAACCACTCTCGTTGCACGCGACTCACCTAACCCTTCTGCTACTCGTTCTCTCAACCCAGAACTTTGACCATGGCTGGCCGCAACACTCGATCGTTCCAGAGGTAGCCCGTCCGAAGAATTTCAGTTACCACTGCGGCCTCCCCTTCGGATTCACCCTCCTCATGCATGACAGCTTCATGGATGTTCGGATCAAATTCCACGTCTGACTCGGCAACGCTGGCCAAACCCTGCTTTTCGAGGGTACTCAACAACTGGTTATAAATCGCTGCCGCATCTTGCATTCCTTGCGCAGAGGCGGCTTCGCCTGCATCGAGGACTGGGAGCAGTTCCCTAGCAAGCTGTTCAGCAGCCCGGGCCCGCAGTTCCACATTTTGTTGATCAACGCGCCGCTTGTAGTTCTCGAAGTCAGCCTGAACTCGCCGGGCCAGATCTAGGTACTCATCTCGCTCGGCCTCGAGCCTGCCAGCAAGCTCAACTGCCTCGAGCACTGCAGCATCAGCATCTGCTTCGGCGTCAATGATCTCTGCGTCGATTCCTAGACTTTTGAGCAG
>WLLG01000115.1 GCA_009700815.1 Actinomycetota bacterium | reverse complement strand
CGCGTCGTGCTCAGCGTGTCAGGTTCCGAGATTGCCACGCAGCTAGTAGATGCTGCTCGGCGGGCCGAGATCACCTTGGTACTGCCAAGTCCGATCGAACAGGGCGCAGCATGAGCGATCGATTCGTGGTTCTTGGGCTTGCACGCTCAAGGTGTCAGTGGTTCTCTGACCTTGCGAGTTGGTCCTCTCACGCAGTGGCCCCCATCGACTACATCAAGTGTTTGACCTCAGATGAAGCTCAGGCACTTATCGGCTCAGGCCGTCGGCTGTCGGCAGTACTAGTCGATGCCGCCATCTCGGGGGTCGATCGAGAATTCATTGCGCTCGTGGCCTCGATAGGAGCAACCACAATCGTTGTAGCTGATACCGCAGCTTCACGCGATTGGGAATCACTGGGTTGCTCAGCAATTCTCAGGAGCGATTTCACCCCTGCGGAACTAGTCGAGGCACTGAGCAGACACGCAGTGCCAGTTGACCGATCCACGCGGAGGGCAACTCGGTCCAATGTTGGACCATCCCCCGCTACTGCCCTCGCTCCTCTGATTGGCGTCGCTGGAGCTGGAGGAACGGGTGCCTCCACCGTGGCAATTGCCCTGGCACAAGAACTCGGCCGCGATTCATCCGCCCCGATGGTGGCTTTGGCTGATGGGGCTCGGATTGCGGACATGGCCATGTACCACGACGTCGGAGACGTGCTTCCGGGTCTACCTGAACTTGTCGAGGCACACCGGGTAGACCAACTCGATCCTGATGAAGTCAGGCGCCTGCTCTTCCCAATTCAGAATCGTTCCTACCACCTGCTACTTGGCCAACGTAGAAGTCGCGATGCCGCCGCAATGCGACCCCATTCCATTCTGGCTGCAGTGGAGGGACTGAGAAGGAGCTTCGATTTTGTAGTACTTGATCACGATCCTGACCTAGACGGCGAAGCCGAAACTGGGTCAATCGACATTGAGGAGCGGCACACGCTCAGTCGATCCACGGCAAAAACTGCTGACCTGATACTCCTAGTCGGCAGGCCGGGCGCCAAGGGTGTTCATGACCTCATCCGCCTCATCGACCGCTATTCAGACCTCGGTGTACCTCGTGAGCGTCTTGTTCCGATCGTCAATCACGCTCCCAAAAATCCTGCGCAGCGTATGGCCACTGCCCGGGTGATAGCGGAGCTCAGCAGCTCACCCGGCACGCAAGATTCAGCCCTGGTTGCTCCTCTCTTTCTCCGCAGCATGAGGCGAGTGGAAGAACTTCACAGAAGCGCAGCCCCTCTGCCAGAGACATTCGGAAAGCCGGTGGCCCATCTCTCGCGGAAACTGTTGCTAGAACGCGGACCCCGGCGCAGCACAGCACATGAGCCGGTACGGGTACAAGAAGGCGAACTCGGACTTCAGGATCGGCACCTAGGAGCGGGCAACCGATCGGCGCGTGCGGCTCAGCGGACTGCCGATAACCCGACGCCTCATCGGCGTTCAAACTCGCGACGCGATGTGGCCTGATGCAAACCACCGTGTCCCCCTTGGCAGAACTTGAGCAGCTCGTTCAGGTCCGAGCCACAGCACTCTCACTTGATGTCGATACTGCTGAAGGCGGCGAGCATCTTCGAGATCTGATCGAGACTGCAATCAGCGAGTGGTCAGATGAGCATCATCGTGGTCAGCGGGAAATCTCTCTGTCCGATCCCGAGGGAGTAGCTAATCGGGCGTTTCAAAATCTGGCTCAGTACGGCCCGCTCACCGACCTTCTCGAGGACGATGACGTCTGGGAGATCATGGTGAATTCCCCCGACTTAATCTTCGTTCGGCGCCACTCAACAGGAAGCTCCTTCCATGATGAGGTCTTCCACGACGATGATCACGTGGCACGCACGCTGACCAAACTCCTCGATGACTCGAGTAGTTCGCATCGCAAACTCGACCCGACCGAGGGCCTACAGGATGCCCAGCTCGACAACGGCGCACGTATCCACATCGTCCACGGTGACCTCGCTCGGGGCGGCCACCTCATGCTCAACATCCGCAAATTCACAGGGGTTGCAATCACTCGGCTTGATGAACTGGTGAATCGCGGGTCGATCTCACCCCAAGCAGCGCAGTTCCTCAGCGCTGCAGTCAGATCGCGTCTCAGCATCATCTTTGCTGGAGCGCCAGGCGCAGGAAAAACCACACTGCTCTCCTGTTGCGCAGCCGAACTTGACCCTTCGCAGCGTGTCGTCGTTGCCGAAGAAGTCTTCGAGGCAGATGTGCCGCTCGCCAATGTTGCGAGCATGCAAACACGACCCTCACGAGCAGATCGACCCGAGATCGACCTGCGGCGCCTAGTTGCAGGATTCTTAAGAATGGCTCCCGACGTAGCCATCGTCGGGGAAGTCAGAGACCGTGAGGCTTTGCCGCTGCTACTCACCCTCTCCTCTGGGGTGACTGGCTACACAACAATTCATGCCGGGTCAGCTCGCACTGCACTCACCCGGCTGCGCTTTGTTGCGCAACTCTCTGATGCCGCGAGTGACCTGCCAGTAGCTGCGCTCAACAATCTGGTCAGCGAAGCAGTCGACTTGGTGGTTCATACCGAACGGGGCCCGAATGGACCGCAGGTCACAGAAATTCTGGCTGTTGAAGACCACACGGCAGGACCAGAAGCAGTTCAGTTCACCACGACCGAACTGTTCAAACGCCAAGGTGACTCTGGAAAACTGCGACCAACAGGGCTTTTGCCACTGCGGGCAACTCAGGAACTCGCTCGACACGGGTTTGATGCCCGCATGCTGTGCGCAGTGGAAGAGGAGCAGCGATGACATCACTTCTGCTCTCTGCCTGCGCCGCCCTTGGCGTGTATTTCTTGCTCACTCACTCGACTACGGGGCAGCGGCTGCGCGACTCTGACCACCCTTCCCGGAATCGCTCGCTCAATCAACGCCTGCACGGACTCTTGCTACAAGCCGGTCTTGACGGAGTGTCGCCAATTCAGTTTCTCAGCGCGTCTGCAATCGTCGGGCTCCTTGCGATGATTCCCGCCGCAGCGATCTTTGGATTTGGACTTTCAACACTTCTGATTGGCGGCTGTGCAGCAACTACCCCAGCTGCCATCTGGCGCAAGAGGCGTGCAAAGGCCAGAGCAATAGCCCGCGAATCCTGGCCGCGGTTCATAGAAGAGCTTCGTGTGCTCACGGGGTCCGTAGGCCGATCAATCCCACAAGCGCTGCTCGAAGTAGGACTACGTGGGCCTGTTGAATTGCGCAGCGCGTTTCAGGCCGCTCAGAGAGAGTGGTCACTCACCACAGATTTTGAACGCACGATTCACGTACTCAAGGAACGCCTCGCTGACCCGACTGCAGATGCGACCTTTGAGACGCTTCTCGTGGCGACACAAGTCGGCGGTGACATCGACTCGCGACTCGAAGCACTCGCCGAGGATCGCCGGCAAGATCTTCTTGGTCGCAAGGAAGCCGATGCCAAACAAGCAGGTGCCAGACTCGCAAGAATCTTCGTGATTCTTGTTCCAGCTGGAATGGCGTTGGCCGGGCTCAGCGTTGGCAACGGATCTGCCGCCTATCGATCACCCATGGGGCAATTCCTGGTGTCAGTTGGAATTGCCCTGATCATTGCCTGCTGGCTGTGGGCCAGTCGCATCATGCGCCTCCCCGAGGCAGAGCGGGTGTTTGACCAATGAATCGCAGCCTCCGATGACCCTTCTCGACTTGGGCTGTCTCGCCTTTTTTGCGCTAGGTCTCACCCTGTGCCTGAGCGAAATCCCATGGATTCGACAGCATTCACTTGCCGACAGACTTCGCCCCTACACCCGCCATGCACGCCTAGGCATCTCGCCCGGCACGGTTCAACTAGGACACCTCTCATCGCTTCGACAAGTCATAGGCCCCGTCCTTGCAGACCTTGGTTCGAAGGGCAGCCGACTGCTCGGGATTGACACTCCTATTGAGCTCCGCCTTGAGCGCGCTGGGTCCCCACAAGATGCCGTCTCGTTCCGACTTCAGCAGGTGATTGCTGCAGTGCTCGGAATCACTGCGGGATCCGTTCTAGCTCTGTGGATCTCTCCGCCGACTGCAATCTCGATTCTTCTCATAGTTGGTCTGCCCATCCTCGCTGCGGCCCTCCTAGAGCAAAAATTGTCATCCAAGATCCTTCAACGACAGCGCAAGCTTCAAGCCGAACTCCCGGTGATCGTGGAGCAATTAGGGATGCTTCTCTGCGCTGGCTACTCCCTAACTTCAGGGCTTTCGCGACTTGCTGATCGCGGCTCAGGTGTTGCAGCCGAAGACCTCACCGCCGTCATGCGCAGGATTCGCCAAGGTGTTTCGGATACCACCGCCTTGGCCGAGTGGGCAGAACGAGCAGACCTCGACTCGATTCGGGGATTCGTTGCAGTGCTTGCCCTACATGGAGAAACGGGTGACCTAGGGAGCTTGATCTCAGCTGAGGCTCGGTCTGTCCGTGCAGAAGCGCATCGGGAACTCATTGAGTCAATTGAGCGTCGTGCGCAACTGGTTTGGATTCCCGTGACCGTAGCGACGCTGGTTCCAGGCTTGATCTTTTTGGCAGTGCCCTTCTACTCAGCCATGGCTCAGGTCGCAGGCACCACCTGAACGTGCGCCACAGACGTCCCCAAGACCTAGCGGCCAAGACCCCCACCTAATCAACAATCAGACCAACAACCAGATCAACAACCAGAAAGAGAAACATCACTATGCACAACTCACTAGAAGTAACGACTACTGATACTTGCAACATCACAACAGGTAATGCGGCTACGACTGCACTGCCCTTGGCTCACGAGGTTCCGCTACTAGCCGCAACCTCGCCGAATGCGACCCCTGCTGCAAAGAAGCGCAATTCGGAGCGAGGTGAAGGAGTGATTTCGACCGCTGTTGCAGTGTTAATCGTTGCATTCCTTGGGATTGCGCTGTGGACGGGATTCAACAGCATGATGAGCACGGCTACGAGTCGCACCCGCACACAAGTGGAACAAATCGGCAGGTGATCTCCACTCCAGGACACCTCGCAGAGCGACTCGCAGTTCTCCTTCCTGGGGGACGAGATGTCTCTGAGCGGGGAACGGGAATCCTCGGCACCACGATTGGCGTGGCGTCGATGATTGCCATGCTTGGGTTCGCTTCCAACGTCTCGCTCGGGCTTTGGACGCGAAGCACGGTGGATTCAGTCGCCTTCGATGCCGCCCGCAGGGTGGCCACAGCCCCGATCAGCGAGCCTCAATCTGCAGTCTCGCTAGGCCAGATTGAGGCCGCCGCAATTGACCACGCTCGTCAATCTCTCGGCAGCTATGGCCAGCGAGTCGTCCTGGAGTTTGAACATCCCAACTCCTCGGTAGTTGTTCTTCATGTTCGATCGCCAGCGATGGGCCTTCTGCCGCGGCTCATTAGCGCAGGACCAATCCTTGGTGCAGTAGATCGCCGCATCATCATTCGAAAGGAAGGGAAATGAACATGAGGCTCCCGCGGCACAGGCACCTTGGAGAACGCGGGGCAGTTGGAGGTGGCGAGGGTGTGATTTTCGGCATGCTGATTCTTGTGGCGGGGACCCTCGTCATCCTCAACCTGTGGGCAATTCTTGACGCCCGGATGGCACTCGACACCGCAGCGAGTGAGTACCTCCGAACCTATACCGAACAGCAGTACTTCTTTCAGGCTCGAGTAGTAGGAGAGGCCGCCGCAAAGGACTCACTCACCCAGCGAGGCCTTTCTCCCTATCGCGTGTCTATTCAGGCAAGCGAACCTCAGGGGTTTGGCCCCTGCGCCGTGGCTGTAGTGCAACTCACCACTCAGGTTCCCTGGGTGCGCGTTCCATTTCTGGCCGGCGCAGGAAGTACCACCGTTCGCGTGACTCAGACCGAACTCATTGATGCGCATCGGGAGGTGAGTGCTAGTGCCAACTTCCAGCAGTTCGCTACTCCTTGCGCCTCGAGCTAGCTCCACGCAGCTCCGACTCCACGCTCCTACCCGACCCTCACGGGGCACCGCTCTGATGCTCGTACCCGCTTCGATTCTGGTCTTCTTTGTACTCGGGTCAATCGCTATTGACTTGACTGCTGTTTTCCTAGCTCAACGGAGCGCTCAGCGGAGCGTATCGGCCGCCGCAGACGATGCTGCTGCCATGCTCGACACCCGACTCATTCAACAAAACGGCGAACTGCGCATTGATATTGCTGCCGCAGAGCGAGTAGCTCGCGCTCACATTGCGGCACGAGTTCCCGCAGCATCGCTGCGTGGGCCAGTCATTGTGATCGTGAGTACCGACCGCAAATCAATCGAGGTGCGTATCACCGTGCGTGTTCCCCACATCATGATGCGGGCCCTGCCCGGCCGGTCTGCGTATGAGGATTTGACCGTCACCTCGGCTGGCCGGATCCTCAAGTGACTTCGAAGGCCGCAGAGCGGGTCAGCAGCACGAAAATCTCTCACAAGCTCGTACATGGGCAGCGAATTCTGGTGAAATCGGCGACTGGACGAGAACGCTCTCGCCTTCGCCATGAAGCCGAGGTACTCGGGCTTCTGCATCTCTCGGCCGTAGTGGACATGCTCGAACTAAAAGAAGAGGACGATCAGACTCTGCTCCTGCTCCTCGACAACGGCCCCCGCACTCTTTTGTGGCCACTCGACATGACCGGCGAGGAACTCCTCCGCGCTCTGCAACGGTGTTGCACAGCTGTCGAACAGTTGCACGAAGCCGGCTGGAGTCACGGTTCGCT
>WLLG01000114.1 GCA_009700815.1 Actinomycetota bacterium | reverse complement strand
TCTGCAGGCGTGCAGGTGTACGAGCGCACCAGGGTGAGGTCGATCAAGCCACAGTCGGTTCAAACAGATCACGGCAACGTCAGCGCAGGAGTGGTTCTGCAATGCCTCGAGGGTTATACCCCGCAGATGTCAGGCCAGCACAGAAAACTCCTGCCGCTCTACTCGCTCATGATTGCAACGGAGCCTTTGTCAGAAGAGATCTGGCAGCAAATCGGATTGACACAGCGTGAGACCTTCACTGACGGCCGACATTTGCTGATCTACGGCCAACGGACTGCAGATAACCGGTTTGCCTTTGGAGGTCGTGGCGCTCCGTATCACTTTGGGTCTGCAGTCAAAGGTCGATTTGATCAGAATCCCTCTGTGTTCTCTTCGCTTGAGAGGGTCTTGCACGAACTCTTTCCCCTCAGCAGTGGGGCTGCGGTTACGCATCGCTGGGGTGGACCAATTGCTGTCCCTCGAGACTGGACTGCATCTGTTCAGTTCAATCCCGAGACTTCGATTGGTAGCGCTGGCGGATACGTGGGGGATGGTTTGTCTACCACCAACCTTGCAGGACGGACGCTGGCCGACTTGGTCCTTGGAGTTGATTCCGAACTCGTACACCTGCCTTGGGTTGGGCATGACTCGCCAAGATGGGAGCCAGAGCCGTTTCGGTGGATGGGTGTGAATACTGGCAGAGGCCTTGCAAGCTGGGCCGATCGATCTGAGCGGATTCACGGCGTGCCAGCGCGGTTTGCCCAACGCGCCTTGGGCTTGTTTACAGGCGGGCACTAACTCATCGTGGTTGCTCGAGGAATTCTGGCTAGGTTGGTATATGTGATGGTCTTTGGAAGGGATTTCCACGTTGTCTTCGCAATCTCTTGATGCAACTGATCGAGCCTTGATTCACCTGTTGCAGCGGGACGGTCGGCGCCCGTATACCCAGCTAGCTAAAGAGGTGGGGCTATCCGAGGCTGCAGTTCGCCAGCGCGTTCAGCGCATGCTTGACAACGACACGATGCAAATTGTTGCCGTGACAGATCCGTTGCAACTCGGGCTGAGTCGCCAAGCGATGGTCCTTATCCGAGTGAATGGCGACGTGCGTGAGGTTGCCGACCAACTCGAACAGATCGAGGAAGTTGCCTACCTCGTCGTGACAGCCGGATCCGTCGACCTGCTAGCCGAGTTAGTGGTCAGCGACGACGATGCGCTGTTCTCTTTGCTGAACGACAGAATCCGCCAGATTCCCGGAGTCCTGTCCACCGAGACCATCATGTACCTAGGCCTCAGAAAGCAGACGTATCAGTGGGGAACGCGCTGAGCTTTGACCAAGCAGCAGCGCAGGTGCTGGCCGAACTAGCTGGACCCGACGCGACCCTGCGCGCCGAGCAGCTTGAGGCGATTCGCGAGCTTGCGATTCATCATCGCCGGGTTCTGTTGGTGCAAGCCACTGGCTGGGGAAAGTCGGCTGTGTACTGGATTGCCACCCAACTCCTTCGCAAAGAGGGTTCCGGCCCAACCTTGGTGGTTTCACCTTTGCTCGCACTCATGCGTAATCAGGTGGCTGCGGCCGAGCGTGCGGGAATTCGCGCAGTCACGATCAATTCCTCGAACAGCGATGATTGGCAGTCCATTGAGGAACTCCTGCGAGGGGATCAGGTAGACGTGCTGCTGATTTCCCCCGAGCGGCTCAACAACCCGCGGTTTCGATCGGATGTGCTGCCCTCGCTAGCGGCAAGTGTTGGCCTGTTGGTGATCGACGAGGCGCACTGCATCTCTGACTGGGGCCACGACTTTCGGCCGGATTATCGCCGCATTGCAGACGTACTGTCAGGACTCGCTCCTGATGTTCCCGTTCTGGCTGCCACGGCCACGGCAAACAAGCGTGTAGAGACTGACATTGCGGCACAGATTGGTAGCAACACGTTAACCCTGCGAGGTTCCCTCGACAGACCCACACTCCATCTGAGCGTGGTGCAGGTTCCAACAGCCGCCGAACGATTGGCGTGGATCTCTAGTTGGGTTCAAACCCATGATGGGCCCGGATTTGTCTATTGCCTGACGGTGTCAGAGGCAGAACGAACCGCCGCATTTTTGGCAGGGCAGGGCTTGTCAGCGCAGGCCTATACGGGAAGCACTCCCACAGCAGAACGTGAGCAGATCGAAGCATCGCTCAATGACGGAACACTCGCATGCGTGGTTGCAACCTCGGCACTTGGCATGGGCTACGACAACCCCCGCTTGGCCTACGTCATTCACCTTGGATCACCCTCCTCGCCCATTGCGTATTACCAACAAGTCGGCCGAGCCGGTCGCGGGCTCGTTGATGCCCAAGTTGTGCTCCTACCCACGCCAACCGAGGGCGAAATCTGGGCATACTTTGATTCCACGGCAATGCCTCCACAGGCGGCAGTAGAGCAGGTTCTTGCTGCGCTGAGCACCGAGGGCTCGCTCAGCGTTGTTGAACTTGAGGCACTGGTGAATCTGCGACGCGGGCGTATCGAAGCACTGCTCAAAATCCTTGATGTTGAGGCAGCCGTCGAGCGTGAGGGTTCAACCTGGCGACGCACGGCGCTGCCTTGGGAGTACGAGACTGAACGCTACGCACAACTCGCTGCCGCTCGCCGAAGCGAGCAAGATGCCATGCGGCGTTATCAGGCTTGTTCAATGTGCCGGTTGCGATTCCTGAGAGAGCAACTCGATGACCCTGAGGTCTCAGATTGTGGTCGCTGTGATAACTGTGCTGCGCAGTCGAACTCGGGCCTGCTCAACCCAGGAGGCGCAGCAGTTCCGACCGAAACGGCCAAGGCTGCTGCAGTTCAGTTTTTGAGAGATGTGACGGTTCCGATTGAGCCCCGAAAGCAGTGGCCTCGGGGCCTTGAGGCGAGGCGTGGAAACATTCCACCCGGCAGTCGACCCCAAATTGGCAGGGCTTTGGCCTTCGGAACTGACCCCGGCTGGTCCGAGGTAGTGGCTCCGTTGTTTTCTGCTGCCGATGCACCGCCAAGCACCGAACTGCTCGCTGGCCTAGCAGCAGTTCTTAAAGCTTGGCCCTGGCAGCACCGCCCCACTTGGATTACTTGGGTTCCCTCACGCTCTCGGCCTGTTCTCGTTGAGGGTTTGGCTCGGGGCTTAGGGGAGCTTGGCAAGTTGACAGTTCTCAACGCAGTACAACGGCTCAGAGCAGATGCGCCTCTCCAAGACACCATGCAGAATTCCTCAACCCAAGCAGCAAATGTGATTGAGGCGTTTTCCTTCGGACAACCCAACGGGCAGCCGTTTCCTGCAGGGCCATGCCTAGTACTCGATGATTCTTTGCGTTCGGGCTGGACGATGACGCTGGTTGCAGAAGGACTGCTCGCCGAAGGTGCTTCCGAGGTGCTGCCAGTAGTGCTCTGGCGTCGCCCCTAATTTGCTCCGGTAGCCTGCCGGTTCGATGATCACTGTTTCTGGGCTCACAAAATCTTTTGGCGGCCGCACCCTCTTCGAGGGTGTCACTTTCAAGCTCATGCCCGGCCGACGAGTTGCCTTGGTTGGTGGCAACGGGGTTGGCAAGACCACACTGTTGGAAATCATCGTCGGCGAGCAGCGCGCAGAGTCGGGCGAGGTGCATGTTGGCAAGGAGACTCGCATCGGGTATCTGCCGCAGGAACTCACCGAACAAGTGCATGGCTCCGTCATTGACGAGGTGCTGCGCGGCGCTGCTCATGTGACGGATTTGCAGAAGCAGCTTCTGCGATTGGCTGACGAGGTTGCAGACACTGGCCCACAGGGGGGTCACCCCGATCCCGAGGCGCAATCCGCTGCCCTAGATGCCTACGGAACCGCGCAACATCATTTTGAGACGCTCGGCGGTTACGGAGTCGAGGCAGAGGCTCGGCAGGTACTCGCCGGATTGGGGTTCTCGAGTGCCGATGCGGACAGGCCTGTTCAGGAGCTATCAGGTGGTTGGCGCATGCGCGTGGCTCTTGCCAGACTCATGTTGTCTGCCCCCGACTTATTGGTGCTTGACGAACCAACCAATCACCTTGATGTCGAGTCCGTCTCGTGGCTGGAGCAGCATCTGGCTTCGTGGCCGGGAGCAATCTTGTTTGTCAGTCACGATCGCGACTTTCTTGATGCCGTGGCCGAACGAGTAGTCGAGGTCTCACACGGACGAGCTGTTGAATATGTGGGCGGATTTGCCGAGTTCATTGTGCAGCGAGAAGAGCGCCTTGCTGCGGCAGAGGCGGCAGCAGCAGCGCAGCAGAAGCAACTTGCGTCAACTGAAAGATTCATTGAGCGATTCCGCTACAAGGCAACCAAAGCACGGCAGGTACAGAGCAGGGTTAAGGCGCTAGAGAAGCTGGAAAGGCTGCAACCTCCGGAACGTAAAGACCTGGTGGCTCGGTTTGGCTTTCCTCCACCCCAGAGATCGGCCCGCGTCGTTGTCGAAACACAAGATGCCAGCGTGGGCTTTGACGGTCAGGCAGTGCTGAGCCACATCGACCTGATAGTTGAACGCGGCCAAAAGTTGGCGCTCATTGGACCGAATGGTGCTGGCAAGACCACGCTGTTGCGCCTGTTGCTGGGACAAATCCCAGCGATGTCCGGTCAGGTTGAGATTGGTAACAACGTCGACATCGCCGAGTTCGCACAGCATCAGGTTGAATCACTTCGATTCGAGGCCACAGTGCTCGAAGAGTTTCGGGCGGCCGTGGGTGACGAGCACGGTCGCAACCTGCGTTCCGTATTAGGCAGTTTCGGGTTTCGCGGAGAATCAGTGGATCGCCGAATCGCAGACCTGTCAGGTGGTGAACGCACTCGATTGGCTCTGGCGCGGATCATGGTCAACCCCGTCAACCTTTTGGTGCTTGATGAGCCCACCAATCACCTTGACCTGCCGAGCTGTGACGTTCTCGAGGATGCGCTCGTTGCGTATCCAGGCACAGTGCTGTTAGTGACCCATGATCGCTATCTGATTCGCTCGGTCGCAGATTCCCTGCTCGAAGTGCGAGACGGAAGGGTGATCTTTCACCCCGAAGTTGATGAGGCTGTCCTTGCCCCCTCTGGGGTGACTGCCGCTGCCGGATCAGCAACCGCTCGAGCAGCAACTACCGGATCAGCAACTGGCGGATCAGCAGCTGGCGGATCAGCAACTAGACCGCCGAAGCGAAACACCAAAGTAGAGACGCGCCGGCTTACTGCCGAAGAACGCCAATCAAAACAGAAGGCTTCAAAGGCCCTCAAACAAGAGGTGCAACGCCTTGAGCGACAGATTCAAGCGGCCGAAACTCAGGCTTCGGAATTGTCAGCACAGCTTGCGGACCCAGAGAATTATGAGGATCACGCACGGGTGCGGCAACTGGCCGAGGACCTTGACATCGCCAAAGCAACAGCGGATCGCTTGTTGCAGCAGTGGGAAGAAGCGCAACTCAAGCTTGAATCAGTTTTGGACTGACCTCAGCCCTCAACCTTTGCAGTGCCAGACTCGGCAAGTTCTTTGGCCCACCGGTAGTCGGGCTTGCCCGAGGGCGATCGCAAAATCACTTCAACAACGTGAAGTTCACGAGGCACCTTGTACCCGGCAATATGGGTGCGCGTATGGTCAACCAAGTCCGCCAAGGTGGCAACATGGCCGTCTCGGAACTGAACGACCGCGGCAACTTTTTGTCCCCAACGCTCGTCGCTGACGCCAATCACGGTGCAGTCAAACACCGCCGGGTGCGCCTTGAGTGCTTGCTCAACCTCTTCTGGGAAAATCTTCTCGCCACCAGAGTTAATCGAGACTGAACCTCGGCCCAGCATGGTCATCTGTCCCGGGCCGGCCCATTGAGCCGAATCCCCAGATACTGCATAGCGCATTCCGTCGGCAGCAATCACGAACGTTTCAGCCGTCTTGACCGGATCGTTGTAATAGCCCAAGGGGATATTGCCCCCACGTCCTAGCTTTCCGATGCGGTGATCACCATCGGGAATGATCTTCAATTCCTCATCAAGGATGACCACATCGCGTCCCGCTGCCACAGTCGGGCCGCCGGCGGTTGCCTTTGCCCCTTTACTCGCATAGGTCAGGCCGTTGAACCCTGATTCGGTCGAACCGATTGAGTCTGTGATGATCAAATTGGGGAACTGATCCAAGTACCGATCTTTTACTGACTGCGAAAACAACGCAGCGCTCGACGACACTGAAACAAGTTGTGACAGGTCCCATCGGTCAGGCTCTGCATCGAGTGCATCAACTAGAGGACGCGCCATTGCATCACCAGTGATCAGAACCGAGTTCACACCTTCAGCAGCAAACAAGGTCCAGATCTCTTCCGGGTCGAACTTGCGGACAACCACAAGAGTGCTCCCCAAGAACCACTGACTTAGTGTTGCGATCTGAGCCGCGCCGTGCATGAGCGGGGGAATGATGCAAAAGATCAGTGGCGTCTCGCTCTGGGCTGCCTGTTCGGCTCTGGCAAACTCGCTACTGACTCGCTCGCCAGTCAGAGCGTCGATTCCCTGGCCCAACGCAAAGAAAATATCTTCGCTGCGCCACATGACACCCTTTGGCATGCCGGTAGTTCCGCCGGTATAGATCACGTAGATGTCATCTGCGGATCGCTCAGCAAAATCCCGCTCAGTTGACTGAGCAGCTATCGCATCGGAGAAGCCAACCGAGCCTAAAGCGGCTACATCGGCACCGGAATTGTCCTCGATATGTACAAATGTCTTGAGCTTGGGGGAGCGGTCCGCAACAGCGCTTAGTCGCCCGGCGTACTCCTGATCGAACACGCAGGCAACAAGT
>WLLG01000113.1 GCA_009700815.1 Actinomycetota bacterium | reverse complement strand
CATTCCTCTAGGCGGAATCTACGTGGAACAGAGAGTGGCCAAGCTTGCGAAACTGAGTACATGAAGGTCAGAGTTCGCTTCAGCAACTGACCTAACCTCGCCATGTGAACCCCACACCCCCAGAATCCGCAACGCAAGAACCCGCTATCCCGCCCGAGGCCAGCCCTTCACCCGAGGCAGGGATCGAGGTCATTACTGATGGCGGGGTCGAGTGGCACCTAGACACTTCCTTTCTGCAGTCAAACTGGAGTTGTATCTGGGGCAGGGGATGCCAAGGCATACTCGACCACCCCGCCGAGGAGCTTGGCCAAGGCTGCTGCTCAGTCGGTGCCGAACTCGTGGATGATGAGCCAGCAACAACAGCGATGCTCGCCGGTTATCTAGACCCCGAGTTCTTCCAATTTCATGAAGAGGCCAAGAGGGGTGGAATCTTTAGTGACTCCACACAAACAAATACTCGAGTGATCGACGGCGCATGCATCTTCTTGAATCGTCCGGGCTTCGTTGGTGGCGCAGGCTGCGCACTACACCTAGCTGCTCAGAAAGCAGACGAGTCAGCCCTCGACTGGAAACCATCGGTGTGTTGGCAGTTACCCGTCAGAGTTCAGTGGGAAATGCAGGAATCAGGTGTTGAGATTGCTCATGTGCGCGCTTGGAAGCGAAGCGACTGGGGCGATGACGGTGACACCATGGCATGGTGTTGTACCGAGGAGCCCGAAGCGTATGTAGGGGATTCTCCAGTCATTGAATCACTAGCTGAGGAGTTGCAAGAGATTCTTGGAACCACAGTCTTTGTCGAGATTCAGCGTCGCCTTTCCCCACCAGATGTTCACCTTTAGGCGTTCCTAGATTTGGAGGGACATCAGGTAGGGTTCGCGAGTTGCCAAATTTAATTCTGGCAAGTGTTGAGCCTAGGGAGCAGATAAGTGACAGAGAGTTCAGGGGAAACTGAGACCACTCCATCGGACTCGTTCGATGATGGCCTCGAGACAGCCCCAAGATCTGGAATTCTCGGCGTGGTGCAGCGGCATAAGTTCTTTAGCGGGGCTGCGCTACTGCTCATTTTTGTGGGAGTCGCTGCGGCTTGGACACAGCTACGACCACTTCTTGCCCCAGAATTCCGCAACATCAGCTACGAAGTACCAGACGCCCCACAGCTAGTAGCTACTCCAGAGGAAACCCTCTATCGGATCGATCCCTCTCAGTCCGAGGCTACCTATGAGGTAGATGAGACCTTTGCCGGTTCAAAACCTACGCGAACGCGTGGTACGACCAACGGAATCGCTGGAGACTTTGCGATCAATGCCACAAGCCCCGAAAACTCTCGAGTTGGCGAGATTGTCGTAGACCTTGAACAACTGCATTCCGACGACACCCTCCGAGATACGAGGCTTCGTTCCGCTTACCTCGAGTCCTACTCCTTTCCGTTGGCCACCTTTACGAATGCAAAGCTTGTTGGTCTGCCACAGAAACTGAGCCAAGGGCAGCAGTATGAGTTTGAAATGCAAGGTGACCTGCGGGTCAAGTCAACCACCCTGCCAGCAACCTGGAAGGTGACGGCTCGCCAGTCAGATAACAAGCTGACTGCCACGGCAACCACAACCGTCGCTATGAGTGAGTATGAGATCGGTCCAATTTCTCTAGCTGGAATGCTCCGTACAGGTGATGAGGTCACCCTCACCATGAATTTGGTTGCGGTTGATCCCAGTACGGCCTCGATCACAACTCAGATCACTGCTCCCCCATCACCCGAAAAAGTTGAGAACGCACCTTCTTTCGAGACTGAAGTCATGCCTGTGCTCGCAGCGAATTGCGCGTCATGTCACAACAGCAATGCCATGGGTTCGCATCACTGGAAGCTCGACACAGCTCAGGATGCCTCGACCTATGCGCATGCGCTTGGAGTGGTGACCACTGCTAGGTATATGCCTCCATGGCCCGCTTCAGACAAAGGCGTGCCGCTTGCACACTCCAAGTCACTCGATGAGCAAACCATTGCGATGCTGGCCGAATGGGCAGATGCGGGTGGGCCACTTGACGTAGCCAAGGACACCCCGATTCGACCCTCTGCACAGGCGAAGGTCACGAAGATTCGTAAAGACAAGTCCTTGAAAATGCCAAAGCCCTATACCGGCTCCCTGACAAACCAAAACGACTACCGCTGTTTCGAAGTCGACCCCGGCCTAACCGAGGCCACGTTCATGACTGGTTTTGAATTCCTTCCAGATCAGATCGAAGAGATTCATCACGCCCAAGTGTTTCAGATCGCAGCATCCGCTCGAGAGGGACTGCAGCAGCTAGAGGGGACGAATCTGGCCAAGGTACCTGACGGTCAGCCGGGGTGGTCCTGCTATACCGGTACAGGCGCTGGAACTGCAGTTTCTCCTTCTGGAGAGAAATCAGCTGGGTCCAAACTCATCGGAGGTTGGGCTCCAGGGCAAGAGGCAGCAAGTTTTAAGGGCGCCGGCATTTTGTTCCAGCCAGGCGACACGTTAGTTCTGCAGATGCACTACCACTATTCAGATTCGGTCACCCCCGACCAGTCGAGTTTTGTCATGCAAACCGAACCAGGCACCAGCCCGTTGCGTGAGATTACGGTTATGAACCCGCTCGCCCCAGTCGAGATTCCTTGCCCAGCAGGAGCTACTGAGCCCCTATGCGATCGAGCGGCGGCGCTTGAGGACAACGTCAAACTCTATGGAGCCTCGGGTAAATTTATTGAGCAGGGACTTCTTCGAGCATGCAAGAAGACTGCCGAGGAATTGGCGATCGGCATGAATGGCACATACTCCTCCTCTTGTGACTCTGTTGTTCCCTTTGATGGTCAGATCATCGAGGTCCTCGGCCACATGCACACGCTAGGGCGGTCCTTCAGGATGACTCTGTGGCCCGATAGCCCACAGGAGAAGGTGCTACTTGATATTCCCGACTGGAATTTTGACTGGCAGATGCTCTACGAACTGCAATCCCCAGTCGACGTGGTCAAGGGAGACAAAATCAGAATCGAGTGTTCTTGGAACCGAGATGCTGACCCACTTCGAGCAAAGCGATACATAGTTTTTGCCGAGGGAACAGAGGATGAAATGTGCTTCAACACCTACTCAATCATCCCGCCAGCCCTCGCACCCGCACCTGCAGCGAACGCAGCTACGCCCTAGTTCTGTTTCAGCGGTAACGGGTTCGGGACTGTTACGAAAGTCTCAGGATTCGGATTTGAGCTGCCTGCGTGCCAACGTGATAGCAGAGCAAGTTGCTATTTAGGTTCGGAGTTCGCAGATGAGTGAGACGGAAAACACTGAGATTATTGGCTTTGCCGATCTAGGGCTGCGCCCTGAACTGCTGGATGCTCTTATGGAGCTTGGCTACGAAGAACCAACTCCCATCCAGAGAGAGTCGATACCTCGCCTCCTTGAGGGAAGGGACTTGCTCGGTCAGGCGGCTACTGGAACTGGAAAGACAGCAGCGTTTGCCCTGCCAATTCTCGAGCGCGTGATGGACAGCGACCGGACGGCTCCCACGGCCTTGGTGCTCGTGCCGACGCGTGAACTTGCCATGCAAGTCTCAGAGGCTGTCCATCGATACGGCCGAGCTGCTGGCGCTCGTGTTCTACCCATCTATGGCGGCCAGCCCATCGGTCGACAGCTTGATGCCCTGCGACGGGGTGTTGATGTTGTCATCGCAACTCCGGGACGGGCTTTGGATCATCTCAAACGCAGGACGCTCCCCCTGCAGTCGATCCAAATGGTTGTCCTTGACGAGGCTGATGAGATGCTCGACATGGGCTTCGCAGAGGACATCGAGTCGATCCTGCAGGCCACTCCAGAGGATCGTCAAACCGTGCTGTTCTCGGCGACGATGCCAGGGCGAATCAATGGAATTGCGAAGCGGCATCTGACAGACCCGGTTCGGATCGAGATTGCAAAAGCAACAGCTGACTCAGCGACTGCTCCGCTAGTGCGCCAGACGGCTTACATCGTGTCTCGCGCTCATAAGGCAGCTGCACTGGGAAGAATCCTCGATGTCGAAAGTCCAGCCGCGGCAATCGTGTTCTGTCGCACACGCCACGAGGTTGATTCGCTGGCCGAGACCCTCAATGGTCGTGGCTACCGTGCCGAAGGCCTCCACGGCGGTATGAGCCAAGAGCAGCGTGATCGCGTGATGGGTCGATTGAGGGGCCAAACGGCCGAACTGCTCGTGGCTACCGATGTAGCGGCGCGCGGCCTCGACGTGGATCACCTGACGCACGTGGTCAACTACGACGTCCCGTCTGCACCAGAGGCGTATGTACACCGTATTGGTCGAGTTGGACGTGCTGGCCGTGAAGGTATCGCCATTACTCTGGCCGAGCCTCGCGAGCAGCGACTGTTAAAGAACATCGAGCGAGTCACGGGTTCTCCAATCAGCATCGAGAAGGTTCCCACTGTTGAGGACCTCCGCAATCGACGGATGGAACTCACGATGGCAACGCTGCGGGAGACACTTCAATCAGAGGACCTAGACCGCTTCAGAACCGTGGTGGAGTCACTCTCTGAGGATTCGGACCTGTTCCAAATTGCACTTGCCGCCGTCAAACTTGCACATGAAGCAACCGTAGGTTCCGAGGACATCGAAGAGATCCCCGAAGTTGCGAGCCGCCCCTCAAGAAATGCAAAGGACTCAACCAAGCGTGGGCCGCATGCAAAGAAGGGCTCGCCATCTCAAAAGGGCAGCCGCCGCAGCGAAGGCTCGGCAGGCATGACCCGGCTCTACTTTGGGGCGGGGCGTGCCACAGGAATCCGCCCGAAGGATCTCGTGGGTGCAATTGCAAACGAGACCAAGCTCAGCGGAAAAGACATCGGCAGCATCGAGATTCAGGACCGGTTCTCTCTCGTCGAGGTTCCAGAATCTGCCGTTGACGAGGTGCTCTGGGCAATGAAGCGCACGACACTCAAGGGCAAGAAGACCAAGGTGCGCCGAGAGCGGTTCGATTCCCCATCAGATTGAGCAGATGAGTCCCGCATATCAATACTGAAGGCTCTCAAGCAGCCTCTGACTGCGGTCAAGTCTCAAGAACCCAACTAGCCTGCCATCCCTCATGGAAAGATTTGTTGTCCCCCAAGGTGAGTTTGCCCTCGCCACCACTAGTTCCACGCAACAAGAATCTCTTCGGGCTTGGGACGCTGCTGATGAGTATCTGCTGCAGCAGGCATCCGAGCTTGGCGATCTGAGCGGCAACCTGTTACTAATCAACGATCGCTGTGGTGCGCTCGCAGTTGCCTTAGCCCCATGTAAACCCAGTTCTTTGGGGGATTCCTATGTCTCCCAGCTTGCAACTACTGCCAACCTTGAGCGCAACAAGATCGACCCCTCGAGCGTTACTTTGCTAGGCAGCCTCGATCCTCTACCAGAGCGTGTGGATTACGCCTTCATCAAGGTGCCTAAGACTCTGGCGCTTCTCGAGGATCAACTTCTTCGGCTGGCGCCCTCGGTGCACTCCAGCACGGTGATTGTTGCTGCGGGCATGACCAAGCACATTCATAACTCGACGTTGGCTCTGTTTGAGCGAATTCTTGGGCCGAGTACTACCTCGCTTGCTAAGAAGAAGGCCCGCCTGATCTTTGTTACTCCACATGAGGCAGAGATCGCCTTGAACCCCTTGGCAGTCTCGAGCTTTACCCTCGATCCGGGCAACATCAGGGTCAAGAGCTATCCGGGAGTGTTCTCCTCGGAGCGTCTCGACATCGGGACAAGCTTTTTCATTGACAACCTCCCTGATCAGGCTGGGCAGATTCGCATCATCGATCTGGGCTGCGGGAACGGTGTCGTGGGGTTGGTTCTGGCACTAGACAATCCTGATGCCGATGTGATGTTTATTGACGAGAGCTTCTTAGCAGTCGCTTCAGCAGAATTGACTGTGCAGAGCAATCTGGAGGAACACGGTCAATTCGAGTTCTTGGTGGGTGACAGCTTGGGCTCACTTCGTTCTCACCCGGGTATCGCAGATGCCAGCGTCGATTTGGTCTTTACCAACCCGCCTTTTCATGACGATCATGCGCTCAGCGATGCAACCGCTTGGCAGATGTTCTCTGATGCCCATCGGGTTCTTCGCAGCAACGGACAACTCTGGGTTATTGGCAATAGGCATCTGGCTTATCACGCCAAACTCAAGCGGATCTTTGGCAATTGCGACATCATCGGTAGCAACTCCAAGTTCGTGGTGTTCCGCGCAACTCGAAAGCCAGCGCCAGTGCAACACAAAGCTGATGACTTCTCCTGAGAACTACATCTCCGTTGGATGTTCTTCTTCCCACCAGCTCAAGGCCCCGTTAGCTGCAGCTACTGCAGTACTCAGAGTGGCCTGAAGCAGATAACCGCCAGTGGGTGCCTCCCAGTCGATCATCTCGCCGGCGACAAACACACCAGGAAGCCGACGAAGCATGAAACGGTCGTCGAGTTCCTCGAAGGCCACGCCGCCTGCTGTTGAGATTGCCCGGTCGAGTTCTTCTGTGGCCACTACCTGTAGCGGTAGAGATTTGATCAACACAGCCATGTCAGAAGCTTGGCGAGGCAGAACGTTCTTAGTCACTTCTCGCAGTAGGCCAATCGCCACAGCAGGAAGGCCAATGGTGCGCCGCAGAAGTGTCGAGGTTGATTCTTTAGGCTTCGCAGTGCTCAACCTCTGCTCAACCTGTTCAACGCTCAGGTCGGGACGAAGGTCGATCAGCATGACCGTGTTGCCCTGAGCGTCACAGGCAGCTCGGAGCTCTCGACCAACTGCGTACACACAGCCACCCTCAATTCCCTGCGCAGAGATCATCATCTCCCCACGCACTGTCTCGCCTAGATCTGTCTCCCCAAGAACT
>WLLG01000112.1 GCA_009700815.1 Actinomycetota bacterium | reverse complement strand
GGTTCGTTCGCTAGCCCAAGGTTCTCGCGTGCTTGATGTGTACTGCTGCACAGGCGGGTTCTCGGTGAATGCTGCTGCTGGGGCGGCAGCATTAGTCCACAGTGTCGACATCAGCGCTGCAGCAATTGATTCAGCCAAGCGCAATATGGCTCGAAACGCAGGGCGTGCAGCCGTGCGCGCTTGCACTCACCAAGTCTCCGTTGGTGATGCCATGACTGTCATGTCTCAAATGATCGAGGCCGGCAGGCTCTTTGACATGGTCATTGTCGACCCACCCTCCTTTGCCTCAAAGCAGGATCAGATCGATGGGGCCCTGCGTGCCTATGGCAAGTTGACCGAGTTGGCGGTCAGACTCCTGAACTCGGGGGGCATGTTGGTGCAGGCCTCTTGCTCGGCCCGAGTCACCTCTGAACAATTCATGGAGTCAGTGGGCGATGCCGCGTATCGATCTGGCGTTCAGCTTGACGGAATCAGTCACACCACGCACGCAATCGATCACCCCGATACCTTCCCGCAAGGGGCGTACCTCAAGGCGATTTTTGCCCGGGTCTTGCCGTTACGCTGATTGAGAATCTGGCTCTTCGACTCGGCCATCCGTGTGGCGCGCGAAGCGCTTGGGTTCTGCTCCGTGAACCGGGCCATCCTCTGGCCACGGCCATCCACCAAACTCGGTCCGCCGGTAGTCCTCGAAGGCCTGCTCAAGTTCGGCTCGAGTGTTCATAACAAAGGGACCGTGCTGCGCCACGGGTTGGCCGATTGGTCGGCCTTGCAGCAACAAAAGCTCAACTGCTTGCTCACCTGCAACCAATTCAATCTCGCAGTCAGAGGTAATAGCGAGGCCCGTATCTGACTGGTACTGCTCGTCCGCGACGGTCAGCGTGGATCCCTCGAAGAAATACAAGATTCTCGCCGTGTCTGGGCCAAGCGCTGCCGGCAGCGTCCAGCTTGCGCCAGCTTGCATGCGGATCGACCAGATCGCCACATCTGAGTCAGCTCGTGCAGCCCAGGAGTTGGGAGGCGGTTGTGGAGGTTCGCAACTGTTGTTGGGGATCGCTCCTGCGATGATGGTGACCTCGGTGGTGAGCCCGGCAGAGTCGGTGAACTCGACCCGCGGAATCAGATGATTCCACAACATGGTGAAGTGCGGCTCCACCAACTTGTCGTCGGGTGGCAGGTTCAGCCAAATCTGAAACAACTCAGCTGGATTCGGGCTGCTTGGGCTGAGCAGGGGAAACATCTCTGAGTGAACAATTCCGCTTCCCGCAGTTAACCATTGCACATCTCCTGCACCGAATCTGGCAGCGGCACCCAGTGAGTCTGAGTGGTCAATCAAGCCCTTCCGAACAAACGTTACGGTCTCGAACCCGCGGTGAGGGTGCTGCGGAAACCCAGGAACGGCCGACCCGTGGTACATCCGCCAGCCGTCCTTGCCCGCAAAGTCAGACCCCATCTGCCGTCCCGCGAGCGAAGCCGCAGGGCCGAACTCGGCGTTGCCCTCCGGGTAGGCATCATCGTGATGCGCGCAGAACAGGAATGGATCAATTGTTGGCCACTGTGGGCCGAGTGAAACAGTTTGCAGAACAGGGTGCTGGGACATCTACAGGCAGTCCGTTCAGTCCGAGAGATCAGACCAGTGGGGGAAGCGATTGTTGGGTGTCCATCATGTCGGCCATGACTACCTTGATGAACTCATCAGCCTCATCGGTGATTCCGCCGCTGACCCCGCCATAGATCGCAGCGCTTCCCGCTGGTTCGTCCTTGCGCTCAACCGCGTACTGCACTGCCTCATCAAGGTCAGCAGCAAACTTCTCGGCGAGACCGGGCTGGGTTTGTGGTCCTGTCACAGCCATGTGGATCGAGTTGGGGTACTGCTGCCCGTTGAACCGCCATCCTCGCAACCGCATGAAGTCATTGACGTGATAAATGTCGAACAGATCGGAAGTGAAAGCGAAGCAGAAGGTTGGAGCGCCGATGATCCGTAGCTCAGAATGGGAGGTGACTGCGGCCTTCATCTTGTCGGCCGTAGAGAAGATTGCTTTGGCGTGCGACAAGTAGCCGTCCTTGCCGTAGGCAACCATGGATGCCCAAGTTGCTGCGAGTAGTCCAAGCGAACGAGAGCCGTCCATGCCGGGTGAGCAGTACTTTCCGCCAGTCCAATCAGTGAGATAGAAGTACTGCGAGTTGCGAAGTGCCTTGTCTCGAACGGCAAGCACAGAGGACCCCTTCAAGCCGTAGCCGTACTTGTGCGTATCTGCACTGATGCTGGTCACTCCTGGTACCCGGAAGTCGAATAGTGGGATGTCGTATCCCAGTTCTTGTCCCCAAGGCAGGATGAATCCGCCGAGACAACCGTCCACGTGCAGGCCGGTCCCATGGCTCAGCGCCAGTTGCCCAAGCTCGGCTATGGGGTCAACCACGCCATGGCCATAGGTGCAAGCCGATCCCACGATTGCAATGGTCTGATCATCCATCAGGTTGGCCACTGCATCTAACTCAACAGTGCCAGTCTCTGGGTTGATCGGGGCAACGCGAAGCTCAATGCCAAACAGGTGGCAGGCTTTGTCGAAAGCGGCATGCGCACTTTCGGGCTTGACCACGTTGGGGTGAATGATGCCGCGGTCATCGCGAGCTTGCTCTCGGTAGGCAAGCATGGCGTGCGTGATGCTGGCCGTGCCGCCGCTCGTCACAATGCCAGCGGGTGTTGTGTCAGTTACAGCCTCGGCATGCAACATGTCGAGCGTCATCGCGATGATCTCGCCCTCGAACTTGGTGGCGCTGGGACAGACATCGCGTTGTAGTGCGTTGACGTGACCAAACAGGCCGAAGGCCTTGGTCATGTATTCGTAGTGCTCACGGTCTCCGCAGTAGTACGAGCCAGAGACTTGGCCAGTCTCCCAAGGACTATCTTCCTCGACAGCCATCTGCTGTAGCTCGGCCAGAATCTCTGAACGGTCTCTTCCGTGCTCAGGCAATTGACGATTGACAGTGAAACGTTCGGCGTATGGATAGTCACTCATGGCTCAAAGCTTCGCAGATAGAGAGGTGGTTTGTGAACGCGGCTTGGAATTGAATTTGCGCACGCTCGTATATCTCGTGGTACTCGCTGCGCGGCGTGTAGCTAGCGGCTTGGTCGAGTCGAACTTCGGTAGGGTCCTCTCCCTGAGATCTGTACAAGGCAACCATTCCAACAGCAGTCGCTGCTGCAAACTCAGGGTCCGATAGCACGCGTACCCGTCGGTTCAGAACATCGGCTAGCACCTGGGCCCAGCCAGCAGAGCGTGCGGCCCCTCCGCCGAACACGATTTCTTCGCAGGTGGTTCCAGTAAGGCCTTCTACAGCCGGGAGTAGCCAGCGAAGGTTGTGCGCTGTTCCTTCGACAACGGAGCGCAGCAGTGATTCTCGAGTGGTGCTCAGCGACAGGCCTATAAATCCGCCACGTTGTGCGGTTTCGGCACGTGGCGACATGGACCCGGCCAGCCAAGGCAAGAACAGCAGTCCGTCGGATCCTGGCTGCGACTGTGTCAGAGCCCACTCAAGTTCATCAAACGGACCCTGTTTGATCGGAGTAGCACTGCTGGTTCGTTCGCCTTGTGGCCGAAGCAGGTTGAGCGTGTGTTCCACGGCGGCTCCAGAGATGCCGTTCTCGGCCATCACCACATGGCGACCTTGCACGGGGGCCGGCATGGCGAGCACTTCGTGATCAAGATCAACTCGATGCCCGTCCAGTGAGTCCACGAGCACAGCTGTGGTGCCAATCATCAGGCCACACTGCAGTCCTGAATTCGAGACTGCTGAATTCGAGACTGCTGAATTCGAGACTGCTGAATTCACTCCGCTATCAGAAACTTGCTCTCGGCCTTGCAGTACGCCCGTTGCAAATGCGCCTGCCTGAGTGTCGTTCATTCCCGCTCGCACCGAAACTGAAGTGGGTAAACCAAGTTGCTCGGCTAGATCGGCTGGGACCTGGCCCACGATGTCATCCACACCAATGAGCACTGGGAGTTTGTTGGGGTCAACTCCCGTCATGGCGACTAAATCGGCGTCGTACTCGGTTGTTCCAACAACTCGGTTGTCACACAGTTGTGAGGCAAACATGGTGCACTGAGTAGCAGCTGCACGCCCGGTCAGGCGAAGGTTGATGAAATCCATGACCTCGAGATAGGTGGCAGTCTGCTCGTGGATCTGAGGCTGTTCGATCTGAATATGCAGCAAATGCGCCAGGGATAACCCGCCACCGATGGGTGGAATCCCATGCCGGTCGACAAAAATCTCAAAGGCCTGCTCATGGCGTTCCATGACCGACCAGCACAGATCGTCACCGCGATGGTCCAGGTACATAAGCAGCTCACTCGTCACGGCCCCTTGAGCATCCACGCCAACAATCGAGGAATACTGACTGCAGACCCCAATGCTTGCGATGCTGCGGGATCGATCAGGCTGGGCATGGGTGATCTCTTGAATCGCATCTCGTACGCCGATCCAAATCTGCTCGGCGTCCTGAGTAACAGCGGCACCCTCATGAAGCGTTGTCAGTGGCCGGCTCGTCGAAGCATGTATTTGACCGCTGTCGTCTACGAGAACAAGTTTCAGATTTGTAGACCCGACGTCAATTCCAATTGCGTGCATCCGCTCAAGGTAGACCTAGCGGCTAGCCGAGGAACTGTTTTGGCGCGAGATACAGCAATCGCTCTAGAGTGCACGGGTTAGTAAATACAGCAGTACAGAAATACAACCGAGGATCTTGCTTCGCCAAAGACCCCAAGGTGAATCCCGCAGTGAGCGCTTGCGTTGATTGCAGGATCTGAAAGGACCGTCACTGGTTCGCCTGGGTAGGTGGATACTCCAGTACACCCGACCAGTTCGGTCGAGGGGGGCGTCCGCTTTGCGGCGCCCGATCCTCCCGAACAGATTGAGAGGAGGTGTCAATGGAAAATCCACGACCTGACAAGGTTGCAGTAGTTGATGAGGTCCGAGAGAAGTTCGAGTCCTCAGATGCAGTGCTGTTTACTGAATATCGGGGATTGACCGTACAGAATCTTGCTGAACTGCGCGCATCACTGAGCGCAGTTGGGGGCGAATACCGTGTGTACAAGAACACGCTTGTTCGACTCGCAACCAAGGATCTTGAGGTCGATCAAAGCTTCGAGGATGACCTAGTTGGTCCAACGGCCATCGCATTTGTTGGTCAAAAGCCCGATGGCACGCCCGGTGACGCAGTAATGGTTGCCAAGGCGTTGCAGGCATTTGCTAAGGCAAACCCGTTGCTCATCATCAAAGGCGGCCTACTTGGAACACATGTGCTCAATGCAGAAAGTGCAAAAGCACTCGCAAGCGTTGCGCCTCGTGAAGAGTTGCTGTCTAGGTTGGCCGGCGGGATCGCAGCACCGATGCGTGAATTCGCGTCACTGTTGCAAGCAATTCCTGCCAGCTTTGCCTATGGGCTCAAAGCGCTGATCGATGCCGGAGGCGCCGCTGGTGCACCCGTTGCCGAAGAAGTTGTTGAAGAAGTAGCGGCTCCTGAGCCAACTGCTGAAGACACAGCTACCGAAGAAACAGCTACCCCCGAGGCAGCTGAAGAGGCCACTGCAGAAGTTGCAGATGAGGCACCTGAAGAAACCCCCGAAACACCTGCTGAAGATTCAGTAGTTGCACAAGACGACAACGAAACAGCGGCAGATGCCGCTGCTGAAGAGGAGTAAGACACATGGCTACCAATGAAGAGATCCTTGATTCGATCTCAAACCTGACCGTGCTTGAGCTTTCAGAATTGCTCACTGCATTCGAAGAGCGCTTCGGCGTCACTGCTGCAGCACCTGTTGCTGCTGCAGCAGCAGCACCTGCCGGTGGCGGGGGAGCAGCTGAAGAAGAAGAAGAGAAGACCTCATTTGACGTAGTTCTCGTCGAAGCCGGTGACAAGAAGATCCAGGTCATCAAAGAGGTCCGTGGGCTCACCAGCCTCGGACTCAAAGAGGCCAAGGACCTTGTCGAGTCCGCTCCCAAGGAAGTCCTTGAGGGTGTCTCTAAGGATGACGCAGAAAAGGCAAAGGAATCCCTTGAGGGTGCCGGCGCAACTGTCGAGATCAAGTAAGAGTTCATCTCGATTACATGCTCTGAACGGGCACTAGCGTTCGCAATTCGGGAGTGTTCTCGCCGGCTAATCGGTCGAGAATGCTCCCGTTGCGCGTCCGATTGGCTGCAATTTCTTGTGCCGTTTCCAGAGAGTTCAAACCCCGTCTTGACCTGAATGAACAGCGCGCATACTCTAGTAGGTTGCCGTGCTCTGCTGTTCGCCCCTCTTCAGAAAATTTCTGCTGAGCGGTTCGCGTCCCAGACACAGTCCATACCCACCACTCTCTTGCATCCACTGGGAGTAAGTTTTGTCTTCACGCGTCACCATCCGTGATCGTTATTCGTTTGCCAACCTTGATGAGGTACTCGAACTACCAGATCTCATCGCAATCCAAAGGAAATCCTTTGATTGGTTCGTCGAGCATGGTCTCGCCGATGCCTTCAAAGATATCTCGCCGATTAAGGACTTCACCGAGACTCTGAGTTTGGAGTTGGAGTTCGATCCCTTTGATGAGGACCTGCGGCCGCCTCCGAAGTTCACTGTGGAGGAGTGCAAAGAGAAGGACATGACCTACTCTGCGCCCATCTTCGCTAGGGCTCGCTTTATGAACGCCACTACTGGCGAGATTAAAGAGCAGACGGTGTTCATGGGTGACTTCCCCATGATGACCGAGAAGGGCACCTTCATCATCAACGGCACCGAGCGTGTCGTGGTGTCTCAGCTGGTTCGCTCACCTGGTGTGATCTTCCAGCCGGGGGAGCGGTTCCGCCTTCGTAACTTGTCCAAGCATCAGCTCGTGACGGGAACC
>WLLG01000111.1 GCA_009700815.1 Actinomycetota bacterium | reverse complement strand
TGAGGAAACACTCTTTGATCCCGAAGAGGTGATTGTTCCTCCTTGGCTAGCGGACCTTCCCGAGGTGCGCGCCGAGATTGCCGAGTACTACCAGTCAATCGCCCGACTTGATCGAGGCGTGGGCCGCCTTATGGACTTGATTGCTAGCGCTGGGTCGGACCGAGACACGGTCATCTTGTATCTCTCCGATAACGGGGGAGCATTCCCTGTTGCAAAGACGACCCTGTATGACCCCGGCATGCAACTTCCCTTGATTGTCAGCACAATCCCCGCTGCTGACAGAAGCGATTCACCAAGTAGCGGCACCGGGACCGAGCCTGTGTCTAGCGCTGCTGTGTCGAGTTCGGGTGTGAGCTGCCAGGCCCTCGTGAGTTGGGCTGATCTCGCTCCCACGGTGCTCGACCTTGCGGGGGCTGGCGAACTTGGCGCAGCGATGTTTGGAGAAAGCCTGCGGCCGTTACTGGAGCATCCAGAATCCCCAGGCCGAGATCATGTGTTTGCCTCACACTGCTTTCATCAGGTCACCAACTACTACCCGATGCGAGTTGTTCGAACCCATCGCTGGAAGTTCATTTACAACATCGCATGGAAGCTTGACTTTCCCACAGCCTCGGATATTCACATGTCAGCGAGTTGGCAGGCCACTCTTCGAGAGACTGGCACGCTTGGTCAGCGAGAGGTGGACACCTATCTACATCGTCCGCGATTCGAACTCTATGACTTGCAGGCCGATCCCCTTGAGCTGAACAACCTTGCTGAATTACCTGAGCAGGCCGAACAAATTGCCGAGTTTGTCACCCTGATTCAGAACTTCCAGATTGAAACATCTGACCCCTGGTTTCATAAGTGGATCTACGAGTAGGTCCCAACCTGTTGTGACTGACTCTCCGGTTCGACCACCCCTTGAAGCGAATCTCACCTCGGAAGAGTTCGCACGCTGGTATTGGACTGTTGTTGAACTGCGAGCATTTTGTCGGCGAGCGGGCCTGCCAGTGGGCGGTGTCAAGCGTGATCTCGTGGAGCGAGTCGCTGCGAGCCTTGATGGCCGATCGGTAGCCCCGCCTCAGCCCCAGCCTCGTCCGCCGGGACCGCTGTGCGAACCACTGCTCGACACAACGATTCTCCCTGCTGGTCAGCGAATGACTCGCCAATTGCGGTCCTATCTTGAACTCCGTATCGGCCATGACTTTAGAGTTGACAGCCATGTGCGCGAATTCATGACGTCTTCGTCGGGAACAACGGTGGCAGATCTAGTCGCTAACTGGAAGGCAACTCGCGACACGCCAAGAAGCCAGCCTGATGCTCAGTTTGAGTACAACCGCTTTTCGGTCCGCTGGCACGCAGCCCATGTCGGTGGGACTCCTGCGGAGTGCCGCGCTGCATGGTTTGTGTACCGGTCCCTGCCAC
The DNA here is from genome assembly GCA_009700815.1 of Actinomycetota bacterium. Classification (GTDB taxonomy): domain Bacteria; phylum Actinomycetota; class Acidimicrobiia; order Acidimicrobiales; family Microtrichaceae; genus IMCC26207. The sequence goes on along the minus strand of WLLG01000111.1, from coordinate 5,478 downwards.
TTGACCAACGCCCCTTCCCGGAGGAGTAGGCACTATTTTTAGGCCGATGGATTCCCCTGAAGGGCACCCTGCAGGATTACTCAGGTCAGCGGCTTCATTCACGTCTCGATTTCAAGCGCGGCCGCGATTGCATCGATGGCCTCGGCGGCGAGAGGCGTAACTCCTCCCAAGTTTAAGAAGGCATGAATGGCAGTTGGAAACCCCTGCTGAGTCACCGAGACCCCAGCATCGAGGAGTCGGTCTGCGTAGGCCCGGCCCTCATCTCGAAGGGGATCGAACCCAGCAGTCAGTACGTATGCCGGTGCAACACCTGACAGGTTCTCGGCAAGCAGCGGCGAAGCGCGCCAGTCTGATCGTTGATCAGGCGACGTGTAGTTCTGGATAAACCAACGCATGGTGTCTGTAGTCAAGAGGTGTCCCGTCCCGTTTTCGACATAGGAAGCAGACTCGTTTGCAACATCAGTGACCGGGTAGACAAGAATTTGTCGACGCAGCGCAAGGGCTGCGTCACGACTCAGAATGCTCACTACTGCAGCCAAGTTGCCACCCGCTGAATCGCCACCAACTGACACTTGTGCAGCATCGCCGCCAAGAGACTCGGCACCACCATGGGCAAGCCAGGAGGTTACGGACCAACAATCCTCGACTGCTGCTGGGAATTGGCTCTCGGGTGCAAGGCGGTAGTCCACAACCACCACCAGATGCTGCGAGCGGTTTGCAAGGCTGCGAGCAGTTAAATCTGTGGAGTCGAGAGTCCCGAGAACCCAACCGCCTCCATGAAACCAAACCAAAACTGGCAGTAGCTCGCTTGGTTGCTCAGGGGAGGAACCCAGAGGTCGGTAGAGCCGACAGGGGACTCCTTTGATCTTTAGATCTTCTACAGCCGAGACATCTTCAGCCTCCCCGCCTAACGCAGTGAACATCTCGTTGAACTCGCGAGCTTCTTGCACGGAAAGCGATTCGACTGGGGCAGCGCCCGACTCGGCCATGCTGTCGAGTAGAGCTTTGAGTGCCGGGTCAAGAAGGCTGGGGTCAGGCATAGGAGTACATCCTTTGGTTCGTGCGAGGCACCAGGTCGCTCGCGATGACGGGATTGATGGGGGGTCGTTATGCCCCCTTCGTCTCAGTAGATACGCAGAACCTAGGTCAATCTAAAACTTAGAGTTGGGGCTACTTGGAGTTGGCGCTACTCAAACTTGGCGTATTTGGGGTCTTTGGAGCCATGAGACGATATTCACGGGATCCGCCGTGTCAATCAGTGGCTGGAGTTGTTACTATCCACGTAGGAGAAATTATCCCCCGCCCGTTGGAGGCCCTGTATGTCCTTAGATCTTGACCTTTCGAAGTACTCGCTCGGATGGAGCGACGCCGAAGATTATGTCTTCAAGCCAAAGCGTGGCTTGAACGAAGACATCATCCGTGAAATGTCTTGGATGAAGGGCGAGCCCGATTGGATGCTGCAGTTCCGCCTCAAGGCCTACAAGTATTTCTTGAAGCGCCCCATGCCCTCTTGGGGTGGTGACATGTCAGAGATCTACTTCGACGACATCTACTACTACATCAAGCCGACGAGTGAGCAGGTCAGTGATTGGGACGACCTTCCCGATGCCATCAAGAACACTTACGAGAAGTTGGGAATCCCCGAGGCTGAGCGAAAGTACTTGGCAGGAGTCACTGCTCAGTACGAGTCAGAGGTGGTGTTTCACCGCAATCGTGAAGACCTCGAACAGCAGGGTGTGATCTTTTGCGATATGGATACTGCGCTTCGCGAGTATCCAGAGATTGTGAAGCAGTATTTCGGAACAGTCATTCCGCGTAATGACAACAAGTTCTCGGCACTCAATTCTGCAGTGTGGTCGGGTGGTTCGTTCATCTACGTTCCGCCAGGTGTTGAGGTTGAGATGCCGCTTCAGGCCTATTTCCGGATCAACGCAGAGAACATGGGCCAGTTCGAACGCACGCTCATTATTGCTGATGAGGGCTCGAAGGTTCACTACATCGAAGGGTGTTCTGCACCTACGTACACCTCTGATTCCCTGCACTCTGCAGTGGTTGAAATCATTGTGAAGCCAAGTGCTCGCGTGACCTACACAACCATTCAGAACTGGTCGAACAACGTCTTCAACCTTGTGACCAAGCGCGCCGTGGTCGAGGCCGAAGGGCATATGGAATGGATCGACGGCAACATCGGTTCACGCCTAACCATGAAGTACCCCGGAGTGGTCATGGTCGGCCCGAAGGCATCGGGTGAAGTGCTCTCGGTTGCCTATGCCGGCGCAGGCCAGCATCAAGACGCCGGGGCGAAGATGGTGCACGCTGCGCCAGAGACCACCTCAAAGATTGTCTCGAAGTCCATCTCGAAGGACGGCGGGCAAACCTCTTACCGGGGCTTGGTTCGCGTCGAAGAAGGCGCATACGGCTGCAAGTCACATGTGCAGTGCGATGCACTCATCCTTGATGAGGAGTCGGTCAGCGATACCTACCCGTACATGGAGATCGGCGCCCAGGACGCGATCATTGGCCACGAGGCCACCGTGTCGAAGGTGGCTGACGAGCAACTCTTCTACCTGATGAGTCGTGGCCTATCAGAAGAGCAAGCCATGTCGATGGTAGTAAACGGGTTTATCGAACCTGTCACTAGGACTTTGCCCATGGAATATGCAGTGGAGTGGTCACGTCTGATCGAACTGCAAATGGAAGGTTCGGTCGGCTAAGGAGCTTGGCTCTGTCCCAGGCTCTACCTCTGCCTCTGGCTCTGGCTCTGGCTTACGTGGCCGGCGGTTGGCGCAGGTCGATGATTCGGAATCCACCGACACCGTCAACTCGCGCCCGCTCCAAGGCGAGTGGCGCTGCCTCAAACATTTGCGCTGGCGTCACTGTTCCGTCTCCAACCGCAATGCCAATCGTCATGGGAAAGGTTCTGTCCTCACCCGCCACCTGCACGGGTTCCACCGCGGCAGACAACAAGCGGTAGGCAACACCCGCAGCGTCTTGTTCATCACCGAGATCCTCGGCGACCACTAAAAAGGTGTCGCCGCTCGCTAGGCAAATGCTGTCGCTGTTGCGGAGTCGCTGAGCGAATCGATCAAGATACGTGTTGACCGCTTCGTGGCCCGCGGCTGATCCGTGCGTCTCCGCAATCTCGCTGATGCCGTCAATGTCGCAGCGCAGAAGAGAGACAGGGGAACCGGTGCTAGCCGAGTGTCGAACCGCGGATCCCAGGAGTACCTCGCAGCCGCGGCGGGTAGGCAGACCAGACTCTCTGTCTTCGGTTTCATGCAGCGTCTGTTGCATCAGGCTGTGTCGTCTTCGTCGTTCCGCACGCGTCTGTTCTCTGCCATCGCTTGCAGTGCAGTCGATGGTGTCGGCAACCCCGGGAATGATGGAGTGCACCAACGTAAAATCAAGCCGAAGTTTGGGTTGGTCACCTCGGGTGAGTCGGGGATCAAGATCTATCGACACTGACTCTGCCGCTTTGCCGACAACGCGAACAAAGCCAGAGAGAACCGCTGCTGAGTCCTGTGGGGAGCAGAGCGTGATCACGTGAGTCCCGAGGACCCCATCGACGTCGGAATTGAACATCGCTGCGAAGGATTGGCTGGCCGAGATCACATGGCCTTCGGAATCGAGACGTGCTCGTGCTACTGATGTTTGGAGGTCTGGATGAGCAATCGTCATGGTGGCAGTATCGGCAGATCTCGGCCGTGGATTAAGCCTCAGAGTGCAACAAAACCCTAGGTAAATCTACCTGCGCTGCCTATCTGCCAAACTGTAAACATGCCGATGCGCGAGGGTTGCAAGTTCTTTGAAAGCCGCACCTATCCCAATGGGGATGCCGTTAGAAAGTGCGATCTCGACTTAGCTCCAGAGGCGCCTTGGCGCTGCCCAGATCCTTGTTCGGCATATCAGCCTCGCTTGGCTGACGTGAACTGGTCCCACGGCTCGTTGGTCACTCCACCGGCGCCCCCCGAGCCAGAAGGCATCGGCGAGGACCCATCGATCGCAGCCCTACTCGACGAGGCCGAGGACATCATCAACTCTGTGGTGGATTCGACTCGGGCCGAGGTGGATGCCGAGGTGGAGGCGAAGTCAAAGGGTTCTCGGGGTTTCGGCGGGATCAAGAAGTTCTTCAAGAAGGGTAAGGACTAGGCCGCAAACACCCTTGCAGAGAGGCGAGCAGGCTGAGGTCGATCCGGCGGAGTTACCTAACGAGGCGAACGCCGCCTGTAATTCTCCTACGCGGATAGTGTAAATTACTGCTCAGCCGTTTCGCCCCCTGAACAACGTGAGTAGCAACGTGAGCACAGACTTGAGTACAGACAGTTTCAGTAGCGCAGTTGCCGATTCCTTGGACGGACCTGCCTGGTTGAGAGAGCGACGACATGCTGCAGTGGAGGATGCTGCGCGGATGGCGTTTCCCAGCACTGATTCAGAGGAATGGCGCTATAGCCGAATTGGCGACTTAGACCTTGAGCAGTTTGCGATGATCCCGGCTCGAGACGTCGACGCAGCTCATACAACTGACGAGATCCCTCTTGCTGTTTCTGATTTCATCAAGGAATTAGGCCAACTCGGCGGGTCGGTCGTGGTCTACAACGGCCGAATTGTTTCAACCCAACTGAGCGATGAACTGCTTCAGCAGGGTGTGGTATTCGGTGCCGTTCCGGAGGACGCAACGCCAAAGGGTGCTGCTGAGGTTCTCGGCGCAGTGATGCACGAAGCCCCAGATCTCTTTGGGGCCTATAACGATGCATTCGGGGCTGATCCAGTCGTCCTTGATGTGCCACGCAATCTCGTGATCAACCTTCCCCTTGCGGTGGTGTTCTACGTTGACGTAGCTGACTCAATTACCTTTCCTCGGCTCTCGGTCCGAGGGGGAGAGAACAGCCAGTTCTCGTTTATCGAGGCATCGCTTTCTTCAGATGTGCCAGCAGTTGTTGCCCCAGTGACCGAAGTGGCGGTGGGTGGCGCTGCACGGGTCAGCCATAGCGCGCTTCAAGATGTTGGACCTCAGGTTTGGCAGGTCGGCACCTTTCTTGCCGAAGTAGGCCAGAACGCAACCCTCGATGCGGCATTGGCCGCCATCGGTGGCAGCTACGCACGCCTGCGCATGGACTGTCGACTAGTTGGGCGAGGGGCAAGCGGCAACTTGTCGAGCGCGTATTTCGGGGACGATCATCAGATGCTTGACTTGCGGACTTTTCAAGAACATCAAGCTGCCGACACCACTTCAAAGCTGTTGTTCAAGGGCGCCGTCGCTGACCATTCGCACTCGGTCTACACGGGGTTGATTCGAATCAAGCCTGACGCCCGTGGGTCGAATGCGTATCAAACAAATCGAAACCTGAAACTTTCTGACACTGCTTGGGCCGAGTCGGTTCCCAATCTGGAGATTGAAAACAACGATGTGCATTGCTCGCATGCATCAACTGTTGGTCCAGTCGATGAGGAACAGCGCTTTTATGTTGAAAGTCGCGG
>WLLG01000110.1 GCA_009700815.1 Actinomycetota bacterium | reverse complement strand
GGTAGCGCGCTGCGCGAGTTCCAGGGGGATTGTCAGCACCGGGAACTAGGTCGGGGTTATTCACGCACACTTCGCCTTCGAGGCCATCGGGATCGCGGAAGAACAGGCTGAGGATGGGGCCGAAATCGGTGACTAAATCATCAGCTGCTCCGCGTGCCCGCAGCCGCTCGCGAATGGTTTCAAACGCTTCAATCGATTCAGCCTGAAGGGCAAAATGATCAAGTCGTCCACGTCCGAACATCGGCGTTTGCACATCGGCCTGCGTGTTTCCATCAATCTCAAACACGTTCAATTCGGCGTACGGGCCAATCTTGATGATTGACAGGCGCGGCCCCGAACCGTCGGGAAACTCGCTTCCATCCCGCAAGATCTCGGCTTCAAAGACCTCTCGGTAGAAAGCTTGTAGCCGATCACTATCTTTGGTGATCGTTGCAACATGGTTGATTCCGACAGTCAGCATGTAGGTCCACTTTCTGATCTGAGTCCTCAACCTTCAAAGCTACATGCGACGCCTGATTTTTTTCGCGCTCCTTGGCGTGCAGAATCTGTACCGCGGCCACATTCCATGAGCGCCTTGCTCGTGGTGCAACTGAAACCGAAGCACTGCGAGACCACTCAGATGTGGCAGTGATTGACCGAAGATGTATCGGATTCGCAACATGCTCTTGGGGGAAAGTCAAACAGAGACCTGAAATCCCGGACCCCGGCATAGTGCTCACTGCTACGTTGGGCGGATGGTCAACTTGGGGAAGTCTGGCCTTGACAGACGAGCGCTCGCGTGGGGCGGCGTTGGAGTGGTGTTAACTCTGGCGCTCACGTTTCTTGGCAGCGATGGCCTGCGCTGGTTTGATTCTGCATTGATTGGCTACTTGTTCGGTTTGGTCTTTGCCGTATTTGCCATCACCTACCGATATTCCGTTTGGCTACGTCGACCGCCCACCGCAATGCTCAACCGTCGTGGCTGGGACTCATTTCGCGAGCGGCCAAGCCGAAACCTTCTGTCGCTGCCCGCTCTCATCGGGTCGCACCTGCTGGTGCAAGGATTTATCCGCAAGCGCTCTACCTCGCGGTGGTTGGCGCATCAGTTTGTGTTCTGGGGGTGCATTCTCGCCGGGCTCATCACGATTCCGCTCACCATGGGGTGGTTGCACTTCCAGAGCGTGGGTCAACAAGCTGATCGCTATCAGGTCTATTTTTCTCGAGTTGGGACCGTCAGTTTTGATGCCGCCAGCATTGTTGGCTGGCTCGCCTTTCATGCGTTGGACGTCGCCGCTGTCTTGGTTCTGATTGGGGTGTTTATCTTTCTGCGCCGCCGACTGAGCGACCCTGGAGCGCTAGCTGTTGAACGAAGTGGAGACTTCCTGGCCTTGGCAGGACTCTTCGCTGTATCCGTGACGGGCCTCTTCTTGACTATCTCGAGCACCCTGCTCGAGGGGCAGTTCTATCCAGCGCTCAATACGCTCCACGCTCTCACCGTGATTTTGGGCCTGATGTATCTGCCATTCGGAAAGCTGTTTCACATCTTTCAACGCCCTGCCAACCTTGGGGTGGCCTACTACAAGCAGGTCAATCTTGATGGTCCTCAAGCTGAGTGCCGACGTTGCGGCGAGCCGTTTTGTGGGATCCAGCAAGTAACCGATGTGCAACTCGTGCTTGAACAGGTCGGTTTTGACTACAGCTCCGAAGACGGAGACAACTACCAGAACACCTGTCCCGGCTGCAGGCGCCGTCAGGTGGCGCTGGCTCAATCCTTAAGGGTTGGAGGGTTTGGCTGATGTCACGCATACCGATTTCTGAAGAGGAACTCATCTCTCGTTATGGGCCACATCTGAATGAAGAGCCCCCAGGTGGATGGGACGGCGGGATCGTGCCCGACCGGGTGGTGCAAACACACTGTTGCTTCTGTGGGCAGCAGTGCGGAATCAAACTCAAGGTCAAAGACAACGAAGTCATTGGCTTCGAGCCTTGGTACGAGTTTCCGTTTAACGAGGGGAAACTCTGCCCTAAAGGAGTGAAGCGCTACCTGCAAGGTTCGCATCCCGACCGCTTGATGCACCCCCTCGAGCGAGACTCAACTTCGCCGAGCGGGTTCCGGCAGATCTCTTGGGACGACGCGCTCAACCGGGTGGCCTCAGAGGTTCGCCGCATTCAGGAGGAGCACGGTCCGGATGCGTTTGCCATGCTCAGCGGGGTATCGCTGACAAATGAGAAGAGCTACCTAGTCGGCAAGTTCGCTCGACTTGCGCTCGGCACAGCCAATCTTGATTACAACGGGCGATTCTGCATGGTATCGGCCGGGGCCGGAAACAAAAAGGCTCTCGGAGTGGATCGGGCACCGAACCCGTGGAGTGACATCCCTCTCGCCGATGTGGTCTGGGTGGCGGGGTCCAATATTGCAGAAACCTTTCCGATCACTACGAGCTATATCTGGAAGGCACGCGACCGAGGTGCCCGCCTGATTGTCCAAGACCCCAGAGTGGTTCCTTTGGCTCGCACTGCCGACTTGTTCTTGCCGGTTCGACCCGGGTCCGACTCGGCCCTTTTTGGTGCCGTGTTGCACCAACTGATTCGCAACGACTGGCTCGATCACGAATTCATCGACAACCACACCGTTGACTTCGATCAGGCTGCAGCGGCAGTTGCTGATATGACCCCCGCTTGGGCGGCGTCAATCACGGGCGTCGCGGCTGCACGAATTGAAGAGGCAGCCGAGTTGTGGGGGACTTCCGCAACGGGGATGTTGCTTCATGCTCGAGGAATCGAGCAGCAGTCGAAGGGCGTTGACAACGTATTGGCCGCGATCAACTTGGGGTTAGCAACCGGCAAGTTCGGTAAACCCGGTTGCGGGGTCTCAACCATCACCGGGCAGGGAAATGGCCAAGGGGGCAGGGAGCAGGGCCACAAATGCGATCAACTCCCGGGAAACAGAGACATCTCAAACCCAGAGCACCGCGAACACGTGGCTGGCGTCTGGGGTTGTGACGAGTCCGAGATTCCCGGAAAGGGACTTTCAGCCGAAGAAATTATCGAGGCTATTCACGAAGGCTCAATCAAGGGCCTCCTCTCAATCTGCTTCAACCCGCTGGTCTCTGCCCCGGACTCAAACTTCACCAAGGAGGCACTCGATAAGTTGGAGTTCTATTCCGTCATCGACTTCTTCTTGTCTGAGTCTGCGCAGCACGCCGATATGGTGCTCCCTGGTTCTCTGCATGAAGAGGACGAGGGAACAGCCACGAGCGGCGAGGGTCGCATCATCAAGATCAACGCGGCCACCGAACCCCCTGGTGAGGCTCGTTTGGACTGGGAGATCCTCGTAGACCTAGCTGAGCGACTCGACCGAGGTCAGTATTTTCCGTTTCAATCCAGCAAAGAAATTTTCGAAGAGTTGCGTCTGGCTTCTGCAGGTGGAACTGCCGACTATCGAGGCGTCACCTGGGAGCGTGTCGAGGCTGAGATGGGCTTGTTCTGGCCCGTGCCAGAAGAGGGCCACCCTGGCACGCCGCGATTGTTCGAGGGCGGCAAGTTCTATCACCCAGATGGCAAAGCCCGTTTCCACCCGATTCCCTTCCGAGAGTCGGCCGAAGTCGTTGATGATGAGTACCCGATTTGGCTGACAACTGGTCGTGTAGTGAGCCAGTACCTGTCCGGCACGCAGACGCGTCGCATTGGTGCGCTGGTAAGGCAATACCCCGAACCGCTCTGCGAAATGCACCCTCAGTTGGCAGCACAACTTGGGGTGAGTGATGGGGATCTGATCACCGTTACCTCGCGCCGCGGCGACATGGTCCTGCCCGCTCAGGTTGTGGCAACGATCCGCCCAGACACAGTCTTCATACCGTTTCATTGGCCGGGCAGAAAGGCCGTGAATCAGCTGACAAACCGAGCGTTGGACCCGATATCACGAATGCCAGAGTTCAAGGTCTCTGCGGTTCGGATCGACCGAGTTGATGACAGTCAACGCGCCGGTGAATCCTCTGAGCCGAGACCCGCATGAGCAGGGTTATGAAGTACCGTCCGAATGAAGCCCCTGTTTTTGTTATCGATCAGAGTCGCTGCATCGGGTGTGAAGCCTGTGTGCAGGGATGCATGGAGTGCGGGACACATCGCGGGCAGTCACTGATCCACCTTGAACGGATCGATCGAGCCACAACTACGCAAACAGCTCCGATGGTGTGCATGCATTGTGAGGACCCAACTTGCGCTCAGGTCTGTCCCGCAGACGCAATCAAGCAGGACGAGGGTGGGATTGTTCATTCAGCGCTCAAGCCTCGTTGCATCGGTTGTTCGAACTGCGTCATCGCATGCCCCTTCGGAGTGCCAAGGTTCATGGCGGAGCTTGATCAGATGATGAAGTGCGACATGTGCATCGACCGAACAAGCGAGGGCCTCAAACCCATGTGCGCCTCGGTGTGCCCAAGCGAGGCCCTCTGGTATGGAACACGCGAAGAGTTCGCTGACAATCGCCGAGGAGAACTCATTCGCGAGTTCCGCTTCGGCCGTCAAGATGTTCGCACCTTGGTCTACACCGTGGTTGACGACCTCGCTCCTGGCCCGCTTGATGTTCTGAGAGGTTTTGAACGCTCTTGGCTCGAGGACCCATTCGATTTAGAGGGGGGGGCTCATGACGCAGGACTCGGGTTCAGCTGATGATCCACTTCATACCGAGGCGGAGCCGATCTGGAAGCGAGACTTCCCATATGAGGCCGCCGAGGAGGAGGAGGTCACCCGCCGCGAGTTTGCTCGATACCTCACGCTGGGGATTGGGGCGATGGCTGCTGGCAGTGTTGGCCTTGCTGCATGGACTCAATTGCGCACCATCAACACGGGCGAACCGCGCCCCGTGGTTGCCCTTCATCGCGTAGCCATTGGTGAGACCTTTCTGTTTGACTATCCAACCCCCCAGGACCCCGCCGTTCTGCTTCGCCTTGACGACACCCGCGTGGTTGGGTTCAGCCAGAAATGCACGCACCTCGGGTGCGTGGTGTATTTCGAGCCAGAAGAGAGCCGCTGGCATTGCCCGTGTCATGAAGGAAATTTTGATGGCAGTTCGGGTGAGGTTCTTTCCGGTCCGCCTACCTCACCCTTAGGGAAGATCGAGCTTGAAGTGCGCGACGGCACAATCTGGGCACTTGGGCGCGAGGTATGACCGAGGTAACCGTTGCCCGCCGCCGCACAACGAGTGCCGTGTTGATCTATCTCATTGTTTTGATGTCGTTTCAGATTTTTCTTGTGACTGTCGCCGATCAGGCCTTTATGACCGCCTCCAAATCGCTGGCATGGGCCACAGCGGCGGTGTCGGTTGTCCTGGCCTTCCTTGCTGCGCTGTGCCTCCGCTTCCTTCGACATTGAGAGTGAAATGACTACAGATAAGTCAGCCAGCTCCGCTGCAGCTTCAAGCGCCGTAGCTACCAAGCAACCGGTTTCGCCCATTGCGAATCTTTTCCCGGGTTACTTCGCAATCGTCATGGCTACTGGCATCATCGCCATTGGTGCCTCCCAGCAGAACCTAGGCCTGCTGGCGAACATCCTTTTCGGTATCGCAGCCCTAGCATTTTTGGTGCTGTTTATCATGACTGTGCTTCGCCTGCTCCTGTACCCCAAGCTTCTTTTTAGCGATCTCACTCATCACTCGCTTGGTTTTTCATTTCTCACCCTGGTGGCTGCGATCAATGTGCTCGGCGGATGCGCCGCAGCCATTCAGAAGTGGTGGACAGTCGCAGAGTTCTGCTGGGGGGTTGGCCTGCTGCTCCTCGTCGTTCTGATCTATTCGTCGCTCTTCGGCGTGATCCTTCGTTCAGAGAAGCCGCCAATGGGTACCGGGATCAATGGCACCTGGTTTCTAATGACCGTCTCTTTGGAGTCGATTGCGGTACTGGGCGGAACACTGCTCACCCATACCGGACCGAATCAAGGGATCGAGTTGGTGGCAGCTTCGGCTTTCACCCTTGGCATCGTGCTCTACTTCATTGTGGTGACGATGTTGTTTCAGCGCTGGAGTTTCTTCGTTGTCAACCCAGAGGATGCGCAGCCACCCTCATGGATCGCGGCGGGTGCTGTTGCCATCACGGTGCTGGCAGGCTCGACGTTGCTTGGCACAGCGGAGCTGGTCCCAAGATTTGAGCGTCTTGCCTCCTTCCTAGAAGGGATGATCACTCTGGCTTGGGCCACATCAACGTTCTGGCTTCCCGTGATGGTTGGAATCGGGGTCTGGCGACATCTCGTCCGGCGAGTCCCGTTCTCGTACCATCCCTCGTACTGGGCGATGGTCTTCCCGCTCGGCATGTATGGCGTTGCCACCTACAAGATGATCTCGGTGCTCGACCTCGACTCGCTCTCGGTGGTTCCTCAAGCAGCGCTGATCGTGGCGCTGCTTGCCTGGGTCGCGGTCTTTACTGGGATGCTCCGCCAGCCATTTCGCCGGAAATCTAGGTCTAGCTAATCACCGCTTGTGAAGATGTGTGGCGAAGCCCAACCACAGGTGGACACCGTCAGGCTGTTCGTCAACCACTGCATTGGTGCCGTTATCGACACCCGCAGCAATCCGGTACTGCCCAAGCGTCGAGGTAGGAATCAGCCATGCCGGACCGTCAGAGCCCGGGCTGCCCTCGATGCGCAGTCGTCCAGCGGCCTCATGGGTGACGCTGATGCGCAGCAAGAAACGATTGAGCAACTCGCCGAGCCCCGGGGGAGTGGAGTCTCGAGGTTGGTAGGAGCCTTCAATTCGGCGGCCGAGCGCCTCCCAGTCCTTCATCTCAGCTCTTGTCATGCTCGGCGGTGATGTCAGCTGGGTATCTGCTGGCAGCTCAAGCAGGTGTTCCAACACGAGGGCAGCAACCTGGTGTGGCACAGCGAGTGAGTAGCCATTGGTCAGCACCACTGCACCTACGCCATCCTCAGGGCAGAGGATCAGTTGC